>CADDZS010000086.1 GCA_902812485.1 archaeon | reverse complement strand
GGTACATAATTCGTTGCTCCTATCTTTACGAGGACCGGCTTCGAAGTTGCCTCCTTCAGAGCAAGTATTCTCTGACCCAAGTCTTCGATGGAATAAATATCATGATGCGGGGCTGGAGATATAGCGTCTCTTCCTATTGGAATTCTTCTTGTTTGGGAAATCGGTTCAGTTACTTTCACGCCAGGTAAGTGGCCACCTATGCCTGGTTTTGCTCCTTGACCGATCTTAATGACTACAGCCTGGCCCTTCGAAAGTGAGGCAGAGTCAACACCAAATCTTGCAGACGCCCATTGCACAGTAATTCTTGAGCAGTCTGCAACCTCCTTTAGCAAGCCGCCTTCTCCTGTCCCGGCAATTATGCCGCATTTTTCGGCAGCGCGTGCAATTGCTATGTTCGGAACACCAGAAAGAGCGCCAAAAGACATATCTCCCAAGTAAAGAGGAGAAGTCAAAACAATTTCAGAATCAGCAGTGAAACGAACTGCAAGATTGACTTTTTCTGCACTAGAAGAAGAAGAAGAAGAAAGGTTTGAACGATTTAGAAAAATCTGATCTAGTATTCGACGAGTTCTCTCAGATTCAGGAGGAATTAGCTCGCTCGTTGCCCGGCCAGTTTGTGCAAGTTTCCTTATGTGCTCTATCTTCCATTTAGTCCAGAATTCCTTCGTTTTCGTAGGCGGAATCGGAAGATAGCTACTCACCTCAGTGCGTTCGATTCGTGAAAGTTCTAGCGCGATATCAAGTCACTCCTCCGGCTTTGAGTTTCGATACATTCAAAATTGATCACATCCCAGTGCGAATCTTAACACCCATTCGAACCCAAATTTCTAAATTGGAACTTCATGCATTCGTTGGAGAAATATTGAGTTCTTGATTCAAAAAGAGCGAGGTAATTAATCTTGCGATTAGTATGTGTACGATGCAATACCAAATCAGAAATCACAATACCCGAAAAATAAGATACCTGAAGAGGATCTGCGAAATTCGTATCTCATCTTGAACATATGATCATCTTTGTTATCCCCCAAAGTCCTTTTGGATTATTTTGTTTTACAACAGCCAAATTATTTGCATTCCTTTGCTGGGCGCGAAAAAATTAGAGCGTAGAGATTCGAAGAAATATGTAGCAAAGAACACATTACGAGCTTCCTTTTTGGGGGGTTATTTTTTGCCTGTTCACCGAATCAAAGCAAGACCAAGTCCCTCTGTGGCAAGCTACGCCGATTTGTTCGACGATATAAAGCAAAGTGTCCGAATCACAATCTTTGTCGATTTTTTTGATCTTCTGAACATGTCCTGAACTCTCTCCCTTTTTCCAAATCGAAGACCTAGATCTGCTCCAGTAATGAGCGATTCCGGTTCTTATCGAAAGCTCAAGTGCTTCCCTGTTTGCGTATGCGAGCATGAGTACATCTTTTGATTTTTCATCTTGCACGATCACTGGGACTAGGCCATTGCCCTTTGCAAAATCAACTTCTTTTTCTAAAATATTCTCCAAAATCTTCGGCTCACCTTTCACAGCCTCACGGCAACACCATTGCTTCTTAGGTATCTCTTGACTTCTTGGACTCGCATAGCACCGTAGTGAAAAACCGATGCAGCAAGAGCGGCATCCGGCGAGTTCTCTCCTTTGAATACTTCAAAGAAATCACCCATCTTGCCGCATCCTCCGCTTGCAATCAGCGGTATGGAAATTTCAGATCCAACTTTGTTGTTCAGCTCCTTATCATAGCCCTCCCCTGTTCCATCTCTGTCTATTGAAGTTAGGACGATTTCGCCAGCACCCTTTCTTTCAACTTCTTTTGCCCAATCTACAGCGTCTAGCCCGGTGTCGAACGTACCACCCAGAGTGCAAACAGAAAATCCAGAGTTAGTCTTAGGATTTCTCCTAGCGTCTATTGAAACTACTACACATTGCTGTCCGAAAATATCTCGAAGCTCGCCAACTAGTTCTGGATTTCTTACTGCGCTTGTATTTATGGCCACTTTATCAGCACCGTTTGATAGTACCTTCCTTGCATCTTCAACGGAAGATATCCCGCCACCTATTGTAAACGGTATATCCAGTTTCGCAGCTACCATCTTTGCGAGACTGACCATAGTCTTTCTACCTTCCCTCGAGGCAGAGATGTCCAAAAAGAAAATTTCGTCCGCCCAATCGTTGCAGTACTCCTCTGCCAGCTTTACAGGATCCCCTGCTTTTTTCAGCGACTCGAATCGCACTCCCTTGACTACTACGCCGTCCTTCACATCGAGGCATGGGATAATTCGCTTGGTGTGAGGCAAAGTCTTTCTTTGTTCAACTCCATCTCATTTGTCTTAGAAATGACTATTCCTTTCTTTCTCCGGCTGGAAAATCACCCATGATTCTCGTTTGGGTTATTTTCTCATCGTAGAGAGCTCTACCTATGATGACTTCATCACATCCGATTTTGTATAGATTCAACAAGTCCTCATAGCTAGAAATTCCACCACTTGCTATGATTTTGATTTTATCTTTGGTTCGAAGCTTGGAAATCTTCGCAAGGGTATCCAGATCTGGTCCGCTGAGCGTACCATCTCGTTCGATCGCTGTGAGAAGAAACAATTCGAACCCGTAATTTGAAAATCGCGAAAAGGCGGATTGAACTCCTTCAGACTCGGTTCTTTTCCATCCTCTTGTCCTTACTCTTCCATTCGCATCGTAGTCCAAAGCGAGGACAACCTTTGCAGGCCCGTTTTTCTTTAGAATTGTGAGCGTTTCTTCTTCGTTTGAGTAAGCCATAGAGCCGATTACTATCCTCGCTGCGCCCAATTCTAGGAGCGAATTTGCAATCGATTGATTTCTAATTCCGCCCGCGATCTGAAATCGTGTAATCGAACCGAGTTCAAAAATCAATTCTTTGATAATTTGACGGTTGATTTCCATGTCTTCCCTCAGTGCCGCGTCTAGATCCACCACATGCAAAAAGCTTGCCCCAAGTGCTGCAAGGCGTCGAGCCGTGCTGATCGGATCATTGGAGTAAACCTTCGAACTCGTCTCCACCCCTCTTTCCAATCTCACTACTCTTTGATTCAATACATCTATCGCTGGGATAACTAGCAACCAAAATCACCGAAATTTCTTCAAGCGAGGTGAAAATCCTCAAGAGCTTTCACGAAGTTTGAAAGAACTTTGACGCCAGTGGTATGCGATTTCTCAGGATGAAACTGTGTCCCAAACAGATTGTCTTTTTCGACAACCGAAGCGAAGCTTACTCCGCAGTAATTCGTCCATGCCTTGACGATTGATTTTTCTTCGGCCACTGCGTAAAACGAATGAACGAAGTAAGCCCATTCATTTCCTGAAAAATCCATGCAGAGCTTCGAAGTTTCTTTGCTAGCGGACGGAACAATATCGATCGTGTTCCATCCCATATGAGGAACTTTGAATTTCGGAAAATTACTTTTGAACCTCACTACTCTTCCTTTGAAAACCCCCAGCCCAGAACCTTCTCCTTCTTCACTACTTTCAAATAGGAGCTGCATTCCAAGGCATATCCCAAGGACGACAACTCTTTTGCCTCGAATATCGTCCAAAATAGCCTGTCTATTTTCATCCAAGATTCTCTGGGCTGAAGGAAAACTTCCAACACCTGGAAGAATCAGTCCATCTACTGTCCCCTCTTTGTATGATGAAGAGATGTTCACCTCCAGCTTGACCCCGAGATTCGATAACCTCTTGAGCGCGTTTGAAATGCTGAATAGGTTGCCAGATCCATAGTCCAGAACTTGGATTAGTAGGGTCGAGTTCAAGGAGAACTACATCACTCCCTTTGAACTCGGTACAGAACTAGAGGGGCTCACTCGTCGTCTCGGGTCTTTTTCCATCGCCCTTCGCATGGCCAGTGCAAGAGCTTTGAAACACGCCTCTATTTTGTGATGGTCATTAGACCCATATTCGAGTCTTATATGTGTCGTACAATTCAGAGAGTTAGAGAACGAACGAAAAAAATGTGCAACATCTTCTTTTGGAAGATCTTCTATCACGTTTCTTCTTATTTCAAAATTGGAAAGAACGCAGTAGTTTCTTTTGACTAGATCGACGGCGGCAAACGCTAAAGACTCATCCATGGGGGCAAACGATGAGCCGAATCTAAGAATCCCTTCTCTTGCATCAAGCGCCATTCCTATGCACTTTCCAAGAGCTATGGCGCAATCTTCTACAATGTGGTGTCGAAGATCCCCTCGGGCTCTGATGTTTATATCAATCAGACTGTGAGTTGCAAAACTTGAAATCATGTGATCGAAAAATCTTATTCCAGTAGAGATATGAGATCTTCCTGTTCCGTCGAGATTGACACGTACTTCAATTCTCGTTTCTTTTGTTCTAGTCTCAAGATTGGCAGTTCTAGGCAAGTCTCTTGCAGGCAAAATCGTTCATCTTTCTTTTTCTATTGTTGTTGTTCTTCTTCTTAATCATGGGATGCTTTCGATTCCAGATTTGAATTCAATTCGCCGCATAAATTCTGTGCAACGCCTGGAGAAGTCTTTGATTCATCTGATCCGTACCGACTGTGATTCTCAGGAATTCACCTTCAGCTCCAAGTCTAGGCAAATACTTAACGGCGATCCCATATTTTGAAAGCAGAGTTCCTGCTATCTTGCGAGCGTTGGGAGACTGAACGAGAACAAAGTTTGTATAGGAGGGCTCAATCGTTCGAAAGGAGTTTGTGCCTTTTTTGGCTGATTTATGGTTGCATCTATTTCCAAATCCAGCCAATGATTGGATTAGTTTCTGTCTCAAATTCTTAGTCCTCTCGGCATAGTAAAGAACGACTTCCTTGAGCCGCAGCATCCCAGTTGCAACTCTCGCAGACAAGGAAGTGAGTGGGTACGGATACTGAGTCTCCTTGTTTATTTTCTCTATCAACGCGATATCTGAAGAAACCAGGTATCCGATTCTGAAAGACGCCAAGCCGAATGCTTTCGAGAAAGTTCTTGCGACCACCAAATTAGGATATTTGTCTATAAGTTGAGCTGCATTGTAATCGCCGTATTCTACGTATGCTTCATCAAGCAAGAAAGTTATTCTTGGAAAGAGTGAGACCAGTGATTCAATCTGTTCAAGTGGATATTGAATCGCCGTTGGATTATTTGGGGAGGCAATTACAACTATCTTTGTGGCGTCAGACTTTCTGCAAAGATCAGACAATTTCCTCAAGTCAAGGGAGAAAGGTCCCTGCCCATCGTCTCGAGAGCCTCTGGTGCTTACAAATGCGACAGTAGATCCGAGGCGGGTCGCAAGTACTTCATACATCGAGAATGTCGGACCATTTATTATTACTCTGTCTGAAGTGCGTCGTAGTCTCACTCGAAACAAGAGATCAATCGCTTGGTCGCTTCCTGATCCCAAAGCGACAGAATCAGCGGAACAACAACAGTATTTCGCGATCTGTTTTCTGAGCTCTAGGATTTCTCCATATTCGAGTTCTGATGGATATGTGCGTGGATCAAGGTGATTCAGATTTTCTTTGATGATTGATGATGCGAATCTCTTAGGCAGAACAAGATTCTCGTTCAAATTCAACCTCAGCAGATCAGAGTGCGAATAGTCTATCCTGAGAGGAGACTGCTGATATGTGCGGCTTTGCGCCTTAGCTTTGACTAGCTTTCGAGCGAGATTCATCCGAGCATCATTCCCCTGTTTCGAAGCGACAGCTCGCCGCACTGTAGTGATTGGGGAGACCTTCAAGGTTCGCGAGCGTCGAAATATAATTCAAAGAACGTGCCAAACACTTTTTGTGACCCGTTGCAATTGTTACTCTTTTCAGAAAGTTTTCTACTCCAAGTCCAGCAGATACCCTCGCAGTCCCGCCAGTTGGGAGTATGTGATTTGTTCCAATTATATAGTCGGATGAAGATGGCGGTGTAAAATTGCCTGAGAGTACCAGCCCCGCCGTATTCAGATCTTCTTCCTCCTCCTTCCCTATGGATGTCATCATTTCTAGATGTTCAGGAGCAAATGCTCTTGCAAATTTGATTGCCAGCTTCATAGAACTCGTCTTAACGAAGAACAGCCTCGAGCTTCTAATTTGTTCCAATCTCTCACTTTTACGAATGGATTCGGTTGAAATAGAAAGCACTTGTTCTTCGACGGTAGTCAAAAGCTCCTTAGAATTGCTCACCACACCGCAGAGTGTAATGTTGCCATGCTCTGCTTGAGAAATCATATCCTTTGCGATGAATTTGGCGTTCGAGTGAGCGTCGGCTACTATCAGCAGCTCGGTGGGTCCCGCTAGGCCATCGATCAAAACTTCACGCGAAGCGCAGACCTGCCGCTTTGCCTCGGTCACATATGCGTTTCCCGGGCCAGCTATTAGATCAACCTTCTTTATCCACTGAGTGCCGTACGCAAGAGCCGCGATTGCCTGAGCCCCACCGATTTTTAGAACATCGCTCACTCCACAGAGATCAGCTGCAACCAAAACTGACGCGCTAACTCTTCCGTCATACCTTCTTGGAGGAGTTGCTAGAACAATTTCCTTTACACCTGCGACCCTCGAAGGCGCACATATCATCAAGACGGTGCTCGGATAGGAAGCATTCCCACCAGGAACATAACCTCCAACCCTTTCTAAAGGAAGGTAAGTTTCTTCAATTTCAAAACCAAGAGGCGTCACGAGCTTCTTTCGAGCAAATCTCCTCATTTGAGTTTTTGCAAACCAGGAAATCTGTTCGTACGCAACTTTGATAGCGTGCACCTGATTTGAGTCAAGCTTGGAGTAGGCTTCTCGAAATTCGGACTCTTTAACTCTCAAGCTTTCTGCAGTCGATATCTTTTGGAAGTCAAATTTTCGTTCGAACTGGATTAGAGCTTTGTCTCTATCTCTTTTGATCTTGGAAAGGATTTTCGATACTTCGTTTTCGATTTCTCGTTGCTTCCTTCTCTGAAACTTTGAACCACGCCGGATCGCATCGACCACCAAGTCGATATCCGAGCACTTGGAGATCGAGTATTTCACCACCGACAACCGGAGAGGGTTCAATTTGCTTTCAAACGACAAGGCCTTGATCCCTCTTTTTGTCCTTGAACAAAAGATAGAAAGAAAGAAAGAAGGGGGAGGAGGAAGAATAGAGAGAGATTAAACAGCTTTCTCATTTCCAAAAGACTCTATCTCCTCGAGAGGAAGTATTTGTCTTGGCTCGTGGACGACGAGGCCTTGTGCAAGCTTCCTGAGCTTTGGGATAGCTGAGATCAGAAACTCTTTGTCGATGATTGTGTTGACGGAATACCAGCCGCTGTCAGAAAGCTTGCTTATTGTGGGTTTTTTGAGAGCGGGCATTTCTGCTACGAGCTTATCGAGATTTTCCTCCTTCACATTTACAAAGATGTGAAGCTTCTTAGATCCCTCGACAACGCCTTTCAGCATGGACATGATGTCAAGTATCTTTTCCCGCTTGCGAGGTTCTTTGAGTGCGAATGGATTTGCAACGAGGTAGGCTGTAGAGGTCAGGATGGTTTCAATCGGGACCAATCCGTTCTGGTCAAGAGTTGTTCCAGTCTCAGTGACGTCTATTATTGCATCAGCATCCTCTGGAGGTTTTGCCTCAGTTGCGCCGAAGGAAAGATAGATGCTTGCCTTATCGTTATCACCCTTCGTCCACCATGGTGTTATTTGCTTTGGAGTTTTCGAGCCGAAATAATCCTTGTATGGAGGAATCGAGGCCAGATAGTCTGATGCAATGTTGAGATATTCTGTGGATATTCGTATCTTGTCCCCCCTTTCCCACCGCTCTCTGCATATTTGGGCGAAGCTATTCGATCCAAGTGATTCAGGTACTGCCAAGACGAGCTTTACTTTTCCAAATTCAAGATCGAGAATGGTTGAGATGCTGTTGTTTGACCTTGTTTCTCTAATCCAGTCTGAGCCGGTTATTCCCAGATCTTGAACTCCTTCTGCAACGAAGATTGGAATTTCCTGTGGTCTGAGCACCTTGATCTCTATTTGGTCGTCGTTGATTTGCGGACGGTAAGTTCTGTCCTGGCCTCTAATCTTGTATCCTGCCCTTTCGAAGAACGCGAAAGTTGCTCTTTCAAGAGAACCTTTAGGAAGCGCAAGTTTGATCAACTTAGAATCTAAGGAGCTCAAGTTGATCGCCCTCCTGAAGAAACAGAAAGCAGGTCGGAATTATGACCCGACCAAGAAGAATCAGTGGAAGAGGATGTAGTAAGTAGAAAATGAAAGGAAGGAATGTTTTGTTGAACAGACAGCGAGAGTTTAGATCTTATATCTTCATCACAATAGATGAAGACAAACACCGACTATGAAGTCTATCACCTTGGAACAGAGAGCAACACCTTTTTTTTGATGTTCTCTCTTTTTCCGAGACTGAATATTTAAGAATAGTGGAGAACATCAGTGGTCGCGGCTAAAGCCGGATCGCAAGTCGCAAGATACCACTTTGAACAGAAGTTTGTGTGTATGCTTACAGCAAAGAAATTAATGCTATCCGTTAAGTGTACCCTACCACATACATATGTGTGCCGAGGGTGAGACTTGAACTCACGATTGAGCCAGCGCTCACGACAAATCAGTCGGAAACGCCATCAGCCCGGTCTTCAGCCTCATCCGGTCGAAGCGCATATCTCATTTCTTTGCTATCCCCGACCGACGGGTGCTCTCCCAGGCTGAGCTTTCGAGGCAGCCTTCGTATTCTCTCCTCGAGAGGAGGGGAGAACGCGCATTCTTTTATTCCTGCTGCTACCTCGGCGCTTTCACTCGGCATTTTTGACATTGGTTTGTTCCGTCGATTTAAGACTTCTTGCGAAGGACTTTCCCGGAAAAAGGAAAAAATCCTTCGAAAATCTCAATCCGAAACCAAGCGGGACAACAGAGAGAAATCAGCGTTTCCTCCACTCACCACGCACACGATAGGCTCTTCAAGCTGAGAGCGATAGCGCCATGCGGCCGCTAGAGAAGAAGCCCCAGCAGGCTCTGCAATCGCGTGGCACTCCTTCATTATGTGTCTCATCGCTTCCTCGATTTCCCTGTCAGAGACCACAAGCGGTTGAATTTCGTTCTCCTTGAAGAGGGGAAACATGTAATCAAACACATAGGTTGCGGCGATTCCATCCGCGATGGTGTGAGGATCCCCGATTTTTTCTGCCCTTCCACTCTCAAAAGACTTGAGAAACGGGGCAGCTCCTTCAGCTTGCACGCCAAATATCTTCAACTTGTTATGATTTCTCTCTCCTCCACCTGATTCTACCTCGCGCTCCTTTGCCCTAAGTGCTGTTGCGATTCCATTTACCAACCCACCGCCTCCAACTGGCACTATAACGGATCTTACGTTTGGCAGATCTTCCAAAATTTCGAGACCGATTGTCCCCTGACCTGCAACCACATAGGGATCGCCAAAGGGATGGACAAAAACCATCCCGAGCCGTTCCATCCGATCGTCGGTCATGGACTCCATGATCTCCTCGTGCGGCTTTCTCACTATTTTTGCGCCCATCGACTCCATAGATTCTATCTTCCTCTTAACAGCATTCAATGGGACGTAGACTGTGCAGGGGGAGCCAAGTTTCCTTGCACACCACGCTACTGCTTGCCCGTGGTTGCCCGCAGAAACCGTAACGAAGCCCTTTGCCAAATCTTCTTGTGATACGCGGCTCATCTTATTCCAAGCGCCGCGAACCTTGAAACTCCCCGTCCTCTGGAGACATTCGAGTTTCAAGTAAAGCTTGGCGTCGTCAGAATGAGATGACGCAGGGAGAAACGGCGTTCTAAAAGCGACATCTGCGACTCTCTTTCTGGCTTCTTCGATGTCTTTGAGGTGAACTCTTGGAATGCTTCTCTTTTGCAATTGGATCTTTCACTTTCAAGCGTTCCCTTTTTCAGTTCAATGAAGGGAAGGCAAGGAGAAATCTGAAGCAAAGAGAGATTATAACGATTGTTACTCCTTTGTTCTCCTTTCGGGGGTTTCGCTTCCTTGCGCCCCAACACGTCTTCTTCTTATTATTCTTCCTTCTCTTCTTTCGGGAAGCCTAAAAAGATAGACACAAGAAATCCCAGTGGGAATCCTTTCGAAACTGCGTGAGCGGGATTCAAACAGAAAAAAAGAGGGGGCAGATTCTAAAGGAGAAAAATGATCACAATTCAGTCGTCAGATCTTACAGAGAATCAGCTAGCCGAGATCGCCTTGGCTATACAGAATCGGTGGGGAGTTGCAGCCTTCGTCAAGATGCATGAAATAGCCGTAGTTGACGATGATGAGGATTTCCCTCTCGAAGGACCTGGAAAGGATAGCGACGAGAATTTCGAGAAGGGCTTCAAAATAATAATGGAAAGACTGAAAATGGATGGCGCGTTTGTGCTCGAAAAGGTTGGTCGCTCGAAGTTCAGGCTATTGCTTGTGGACCACGAAAGTCTGCCGACGTGGCTTGAGGAAACCGCAAAGCCGAAGAAACTCCCAGATGGGGTTTATGAGTGCCCGCACTGCGGGAAGTGGTTCGACGACGAACTCTTGCTCTCTATGCACACAAAACTGCACTATATAATTTAACAGCAGTAGATTCAGCTGGCGCTAG
>CADDZS010000085.1 GCA_902812485.1 archaeon | reverse complement strand
TTCGAGATAGGCACCTCAACTATCCTCCCTTGAGGGATCTCTACGACCGCAAGGACTTTCTCCGAGAGATACAAGACAGGAGTTGTGAATTGCAAGCTATATGTGGAATTTCCGTTGAGTACCACAACAGTATTGTTTCCAATTGAGCAAACAACGCACCCTACGCCAACCATCGGGGATACCATCCCGTTTTGCGGGGTGGTTTCCTGTTGTAAGGGGTGGCCCTCTAGTGATCTGAGTAAGTGGTATGATGCGTGGCAGAGGTGGTTTCCTGTTGTAAGGGGTGGCCCTCCACTCCAAATGAATTACAGTTAGCGTAGAAAGAGCCCGATACACTCACTGCCGATGTTGGTGCCCCAGTTTCATTTGTGACTAGTAGGTAAATCTGAGCAGAGGGGCCTGTCTCGACCGCGGAGTAGCCAGCGTTTGGAAGTGCGAAGTTGAGCCAAGCTCCAACGAGAAGTGAAATGACAACGATCGGACTGAAGCCAACAATCGTGGTTCATCGAAGTAGTTGCACAGATTCGCTTCCCACTTCCACACTTCCATCTCACAAGAGGCTACCTTCTTCCTTTTTATCTTTCCTTGAAGACTTTTTTTCTCATCCAGTTACGAATACACCATACATCTTTCCACGATGAGGTGATACGGCTGATAAATTTGCCAGCGCTTCTCGCTCTCGTTCCTCTTCAAATACTTGAGGCTGGGAACATAAGAGAAGAGGGTGTCACGCCTGGGTTCTAGGAACAAATCGCGAAGACACCATAAAGACAACACTAGCGGAAGAAAGGAATTGAAGGAACACGCACTCTTTTCTCAAGATACTTTAGTTGGATGCTGCGGGACAGCAGGGCTTGCCCTAAAAGACTACGCCAAAAGGTTTCGCGTCATCGAAGTTCAAAGCACTTTTTACAGGCTTCCAAAGCCCGAAACTGCGAGACGATGGAAGGAAAGTACTTTGGGCCAAGATTTTGAATTCACTCTCAAAGCCTTCCAGGGAATCACGCATCCACTTGAATCCCCCACTTGGAGGAGAGCAGGGCCAAAAGACATCCTCGAGAAAGTGAGGAAAGAAGATGTTGGCTTTCTCAGGGAAAGTAGTTTTGTGCTGAAGTGCCTGAGATCCATCATTGAAATCGCCAAGATACTTGAATCTCGAGTAATCGTATTTCAAATGCCTCCTTCTTTTGAGTACTCGCAAGGGAACTTGGAAAGTATTGAGCAATTCTTCACCCATGTTTTGCCCTCTGCTATTTCTTCCAGCTTCTCATCGTCTCAAAGAAGTGAAGTCTTTTCTCCAGCGCTGGAACTAAGACACTGGAGCTGGTTTTCAGAGAAAAGTCGTCTTTGGGATCTTGCAGGTAAAATCTCGAAGGCTCGAGAATCGAGACAAAGTTTGGCTCCGTTGCTTGTAACAGATCCTTTGAGAGATGAGCAGAGAGCGTTCAAGGAGATTCTCCTCCTCCAACAACAACAAATTGCGTATCACAGGCTTCACGGACTTGGTAGTTCTTTTACTAATTACAAATACAAATACTCCGATACAGACTTGCGCAATCTTCTTGATTCAGTGTTAAGTGCAAGACGACTGGGCACTCGGCAGTATATCCTTTTCAACAACATCTCAATGAGAGACGATGCGGAGAGATTTTCAAAACTTTTGGTCTCCACCTTATCATGATGCTGAACTCTCTCTAAAATCAGACTGGAACGATTGAATAGCCAGGAAATCGTTCTGAGAGGGCAAAGTCAAGGTCTGGAGTTTTTGCATTGCTGTCTGTATCTGACTTATGATAGCCAGAAAGCGTCAACTCAGCCATGGGTTTCAAACGGCGACCCTTCTTGCTCTTCATATCTGAACGCGAAAATGGTGTGTTGTCGAGGAACCAAGTCTTCCTGACCAAATCGCAGCCAGAGTTTATCGAGTAGTGTGAAGTATTTGGGTCAAATGTGTTTCCGAACGATGCTTTTGCTTTCTAAATTTTTGCCATGGGGTCAAAAAAGACAGCGCAATTTATATACGGACTCGAAGGATAGATTTTTTGTCTCAGCCTTCTTTTGGCTGTGAACTTGCATAGTTACGATGGGATATTCACCAAGCAAATTGTAAAGCGAAGAAAATAGTATTTGTGTGATGGTTTGGTTCCTTTGAATAGAAGTGAATTCTACAATATTGCCAATTTCCCCCCTGTATCTGAAGCAGACTCTAGCTACTCGAATGTTGTTGCTTCTGGAACAGTCGTCGTTGCTGCCCCTTCCCGAAGCAGAGGTCGCGAGCTTCTTTCGAAAAGGTCAATGCAGGTTACATTGATCATTCTTATTATTTCAGTAATAGTGACTGCTGGAGGTGCTTTTGTCTGGGCCACATTCGGGCATTTTGCATTCCCAACTACGCTTTGTGGTATCAATACAACTTGCGCCGGCGCTGATAACTTCAAAACCATGGCTGATTGCGTGAACTATGCTCGCGCAAACGGCCTTAGAACAGATCTTTGCTCGAAGATCTCGTCTGATACCACCGGACTCGCTGTGATGATAGTGGGGATCGCTCTACTTGCCGCTTCGATGGTGGCAGCGGCTCTCATATTCGTCACTAGTAAATCGCCAACCACAATTGAAGGACAGAGTTCGGCAGGAGTTCCTCCAACTGGGAGCAGGTAGTACCTATTTTCCCAGGAAGACGAGAGCAGATATTGAATGGGGGCTACTAATCCAAGCACCAACTAGCGGAAAAAGACTCAAGCAGAAACCAAATAAATACTGATTATCATGGTTCTTTGGGCGGTTTTTGTTCATTCATCTTGATTCCCACCGAGTGGCGCGCAGCTGACCCTTGAGAAAATTGCAGTGCAACTTATATAAATAGGAAAATATAGCTCTAGAGTCCCCGAAGTTTCACAGCCTCCTCTCTCTACACTCCTTTTATGCGATTTATGGTTAGAAATGCACTCGCTTTTTCGAAGATATGAGAAAGAAAGACAAACGACAATCTTAGTGAAGATTTGAACGCTTTGGAGCCCGAGTGAAGACAGCATATGAAGAGGAAAGCAACTGTTATGGAAAAGATAGAGGAAGCACACTTGAGGTGTCTTATTTCTTAAATTGGATTTGTCATATTCCTTCTCCTCATTACGCTCGTCTTTTGCTGCTAGGCTTTTCCAGAGTTTGTTATCTTCTTCCCCTTTGAAGAAACTTAGACAAGCAACGACTAGAGTCGAGAGGGGCTATCAGCGTCGCGCCAGTCTTCGCTCAATTTTCCTTGTGACTTCTCTCGTGTTGATTCTTCTTTTATCTGCTCAACTCGGCATGCTTGGAGGCGTTTCAAGCCCCTTTAAGCAACTCTATTCAGTGGCATCTGGAGGGGTTACAGTAGTTTCGGCTGGCTGGGCCGGCGGGAGCGCGATACCGGGAGATCAAAATGCTCTTTTCAATGTGACAGTCCAGAACCTGTATTACTATTCCAGCATATGCGCGATCAGAGAATTGCTGAATCTGTCTTCAACCGACATGTTGAACAACACTGGAGGTACTCTTGCTGTTTCATACGTTGTGAAACCATGTCTTTCTCCAGGAGAGGCGGGGTTTGCAGTTTTCAATATAAACGTGCAGAGTGGTGCCCACCAGCCCATCTACGAGATTCCAATCCAAGTGGTCTATGAAATCAATAATAGCCAGTTACAGAGCTCTTCGGTCGTTGCGGTGCCAATCACTACTCCATCGCCGCTTTCTATTCTCTCGAGTAGCTGGTCTTCTTCGTCGTCGAAGATTGGGGGATTTCAAGGAGATCAGAACGACTCGTTGAACCTTCAAGTACTGAACCCTAACCCATTCCCGGTTCATGAGCTCTCTGGCACTCTTACTTTCAGCGGATACCTATCGGGGCCACAGGGAAGCAGCTCGGTAGACTATTTTTCGACGCCATCAGTGATACAGCCAGGTCAGACAGGAACTCTCACTTTCTCAGTCAACATCGCCCCAAACACACCAGTTGGACAGATCCCGATATCGGTGTTCCTAAGCTATGTTGACACTTACAACGCCTTTCTCAGCCAGAACGATCAGTGGTCGGTTCCAGTCTATGGACTAGCAGCGGTTTCAATCAGCCAGCTCACTCAGACAATTCAGGTCTCAGGAACATCCACCTTCTCGATTTTGGTGAAAAACGCGGGGGGAGCACCCATGTTCTTCCCCTCGCTCACGCTCCATCTCCCCTCCGGGTTTCTAGTGACTGGAAATTTCACTCAGCCTCCAACGCTTCCCACCTCGATAAACCCGGGCGGTTCGGCCGTGTTCTCTTTCAACATCACTTCAGCAGGTAACGTGGGCCTCGGAATAGCCTCAGGGACGGCGGTTGTCTCGTACAGCGATCAATTCGGAACAGCGAGATCCACGACTTTCACGATAAGTATGAATGTGATAGGCACGACAAATCTCGTCATACGCTCTATCCAGATTTCTCAGGCCCTTCAAAGCGTGAGCGTGAGTGGAACTTTGATCAACTTTGGTAGCGCCCCGGCCACGCTCACTCAGCTCTACGTATTTCTAAACAAGACCGGCTCAATGACTCCACTTGGGAACGCATCCACCTTTGTCGGATCAATCCAGCCAAACAAGCTCTTTTCGTTTAAGGTGACAAAGATACCTTACTTTGCTCAGAACGCTCCGGTCAACGCCACTTTGACTTTAGTATTTGTCTACCAGAATAGCTCTGGGTTGACTGCTGTAATGAGAAACTCTACGTCCGTCTTGCTTCTCTCTGCTGCTTCGTTTGGAAGCCTTGCAGTGCCTTCATTCCTGACGCTTCCGCAGACTATCATTATTTCAGCTGGAATCGTTGCAGTAATTGCTGTTACTGTTGTTGTGAGTTTTCTCTACCTCAAGAAAAGGAGAGCCGTCTGAATTTCAAATATGGAGCCGCTCGCACATCTGCCCCTCGCAGATCGCCCCCACTTTCGCTTCTAGCAGCTAAGAGTCTGGCTTTGTGAACTCGATCGCTAGGAGCGCAAGAGAGACTGAGCCGTATTTCAGAACATCCTCGTCCACTTTGAACTTTGAGCTGTGATTTGGATAGATGCATCCCTTCTTCGTATTCCTTGTCCCCAAATAGTAGAAAGTTCCAGGAGCCTTCTGAAGAAAGCGAGAGAAATCTTCTGCGCCGAGTCTCGGTTCTATCTCGACAACCCTCGTTCCGTCTTTTATTGTGCCCAAGATTTCAGCCACCCTCCTTGTGGTTTCTTCGTCGTTGTGGGTTATGGGATACGTGTCTTCTTTGAATTCGATCTCACATGAGGCTCCGAAGGCCTTGCAGACAGATCTCACGGCGGTTCTGATGTTCTTAAGCGCAGAGTTTCTCGTTTTTTCATCGAGAGTTCTCATCGTCCCTTCCAAAATTGCTTCATCCGGAATTATGTTGTGCTTTGTTCCAGAGTGAACCGAGCCTATCGAGATCACGAAAGGCTTTATCGGATCAACCATTCTGCTCGATACCCCCTGGAGGGCATTGATAACCTGCGCAGAGATGAATATTGGATCTATTGTTTCGTCTGGCCTTGAGCCATGACCGCTTTTCCCTTTGATTGTGATTCTGAAAGTATCTGGAGTTGCCATAAAGGGGCCAGCTCTCACACCGAACGTGCGAGACCCTTCGTCACTACTGATGTGCAGTCCAAAGACGTAATCGACTTTTGGGTTGTCCATTGCACCTGCTTCAATCATGGGCTTGGCACCTCCCCTCCCCCCTTCCTCTTCTGCTGGTTGAAAGAAGAATTTCACGGCTCCACAAAGCTCGTCCTTGTGTTTTGAGAGAAGCTTTGCAGCCCCAATTAGCATGGCCACGTGTGTGTCGTGACCGCAAGCGTGCATCACTCCATTGTTCTTTGATTTGAATGGCACGTCGACTCTTTCTGCTAATGGTAACGCGTCCATGTCTGCCCTAAGTGCCACCACCTTCCCTGCTCTTTTCCCTTGAAGCAGGCCAACGACTGCAGTTGATTCTCCCACCCCGCTCTTCACTTTGATCCCGAGAGACTCGAGTTCCCTTACTACAAGTTTTGAAGTTTTGAATTCGTTGTAGGCAAGCTCTGGATATTCGTGTATACGGCGTCGAATATCGATTATTTCATCTTCGAATTCCTTGATCTCCTCCAATAGTGATTCAGGAAACGTCCTATTCGATGGATCCTTCACTCTTTCTCCTCCTTTGGTGTTGAGTCCTCTCACCATGGGTAGAAAACTATTTTGAAAGATTCGCGGCATTGTGGAAGACTCCCAAGATCACTTAGTTATTGCGTGGAAATCGTCCTATTTTGTGAAACAGCTAAATATTGGAAAACGAAGAAATTCAGGTTCCTCTCCTCCTCGGTATATGGGTGTGACAATTGGGATACAGCGATCGAAGAACAATGGAGCAGACCTCGTTGTGGACGAGAAAAAGGTTGCTTGAACAGGGAAAGAAAAAGAGATTCTTCCTACATGTCTCTCTTAGATTCTTGAAAGAGGTGAGCCGTTGAATGACCCAGAAAGGAAAACCTCGAACTCAGAACGGACAAAATGTTCCATTTTTAAGCTTCGCAAGATTCGGGCCAGGCTCGATAATCTTGTTGTCTCTTTTGGCATTATTTGCAATCTTGCTTTTCATTTTTGGTTTGAGATATCTCGCCATACTGCCGGCTGTTTCGGCTATTTTGATATTCGCGGTCAAGTCCCTTGAGGTTTTGCAGCTTGGTTCGCCTGACGATAAAAACCCTATCGGAAAGAAATGTTTGGTGATCAAGAAAGTTAGTAGTAGAGAAAGAGGTCTTGTCAGAGTTTATCAGAAAGACGGCTCGCTGAACCCTGAGCTCTGGTCTGCTGAGACCACCGGCCACTTCGAAATCGAAGAAGGGAGAACTGCAAGGGTCGTGGGAATGAAAAGCATCGTCTTGTTAATCGAACCAGATTGAGACCGAGTGAACTTGTTCCTCCACCATGGAAAGTAATACTAGAATAAGTCGTGCTTGATCTTTTCTTTCTGGAATTTGTGAAATCGAGTGGGGAAGGAGTGAACCTATTTCCCCTCTTTTCAGATCTTCGTAGAACAGGATGTGCTTTCCTTCCTGGAAGCTTTTGACAGATCATCTTACCAAAGATAACGTACATCTCGCACGCAAAATTCAATCAGTAATGGACTATCCGCCAAATATGGGCAAGAAGGGCGTCACAACTATGCTGAAAACGAGGATCGCGAAAACAGCAGCAGTTATGTAAACGTATAATCTATCTCCATCGAGCGCAAAGAGCAAGATAGACAGAAATACCCTAGCTACAGGAGTGGCTAGAAGCATCAAAAACCCAAGCTCAATCATTGAAAATGGATTTAGAGAGAGAATCCCATAACCGATGCTTTGAAGGCTTATCTCAAAGTTCCCATGAGGAATCCGCTTCGAAAAATATCTTGTATACATCGAAGAGTCAGTGAGTGGATATTTGGAGAGAAGTAAAGCCGTTCCAAGTCCGATTACAATCGCGGATATAACAACACCGTACCTTAGTGCATTTCCTAAGACTGTGTTCATTGTCTCGGAATCTTTGCCGTTTATCTTGGGCAACACTTCCCCTCCTTCCTGACACTTTCTTTACTTCAATGTGGAGCGCTAACCGACAGTCCTTAGTATCATCTCTATTGCAGACACAGCTAGAACAATAGCAAAGATTTTCCTGATCGTATCGTTTTTGACTTTCATCAAGAGGCGCGTCCCGATGAATGAACCGATCAGTATTCCAAGTGCAACTGGCGCAACGATAACAGGGTCGACATCTCCTCGCGCATAGTAGATGCCTGCGCTAGCAGCCGCGGTAACCCCTATCATAAAGTTGGACGTCGTCGTCGAGACCTTCATGGGGAGCTTCATCGCAACATCCATTGATAGCACTTTGAAAGTGCCGCTTCCAATCCCCAGAAGACCCGATATCAGTCCAGCGGCAAACATGCCTGAGAGTCCGACTTTGGTGTTTGTCGCGTTATATTCGACAACCGTGCCGTCTCTCTCAACGTACTTTCCTTGGAGGGATAGCTTCTTTGCAATGCCCTTGAGTTCTTGCTTTGGAGGTATCTCCTGACCTATCTCTCTCACAAGAGGGATCAGCGAAACAAGGAGTATGCTTCCGAAAACTACCGCGAGTAACTTGGAATTAAGGTAGACTGCAACAGCGGCTCCCGCGATAGCTCCAGTTGTCGTGGCCAGCTCGAGAAACATCCCTATTCGCAAGTTAGTCATCTTATCTTTCACGTAAGTGGCTGCAGCCCCACTGGATGTCGCTATGACAGACACAATACTCGCCCCGATAGCGTAGTGAATATCGATACCCATCAAAATAGTAAGTATCGGAATTATTATTACGCCTCCGCCCAATCCGACCATGGCACCTAGAGCACCAGCCGCTATTGAAGCAAAGAAGAGAACAAGAACAAACTCGACGATTATCAAAAGCAACTATCCTCCTTCTCTTCTCTTGTTAATCAAATGATTTGCGTGGAATCTTCTCCAATCTTTGGCGCCTGCTTTCTCCTCTCTCCTTGTGTTTGTTATAGACTTTAATCGTCAACAGGTTTCTACATTAGTTTGTTCTGCTCTGGGAGAATCTGTCATGGGGGGTGCGAGCCTTTTCTTTAATTCTGAAAGGACACGAAACACATGATATGCGCCGATCGAGCCAAAGACAAATCCGAATTCTTGCGCTTTTATGCATTCCATCGAGGCTGTGTACCAAAGAAAATGCTAGCAAGTTGCGTTGCAGCCGAGCCTAGTAAACTTGGCCAGCAATAGAGAAGATCAATGAGTAGTGAAAAATCCCACAAAGCTATAGGAGCTATTTAGCCACTTTTGAGCACAAAGATTCAGTTCGTGTCAAGAAGAATCGAGTCCGAAGGTATCTGGTTTACTGCGGGATAAAAATCGAACCTTTGAAAAGGACAGCGAAAGGAACAGTTAGAATGAAAAAGCTAAAACTCTTTTTCTCGTGAAATAGGCTTTTTTGGTAAAAAAAGAGAAAAAGGGGAGAGGGGAGGACGAAGTTTGATTCCTTTAGGGCTTTATCATCTTCTAAGATGCCTAAACTTTGTGGAACCAAACTTTCGTTTCGAATCGGGTCAGACAGTAAAGACTCACAAGTCCGAACACGAATCCGACATAGTTCGACCAGAGAATTGAGAGGATCCCGACGACGGAGAAGAGAATGCCTAGCCCCCAACCTCTTCTACTTCCCTTGTAGAAGGCGTACGCTGAAACCAATGATAGTATCGCAAGGATCGACATGAAGAATAGGGGAACCATTCCGCTTGAAAGACCAAGAGAATTCTCTAGAGCAAGAGAAGGCGCGACCTTTGTTAGGAAATTCATTCCAGATGCGATAAGTATTGCATCGATCCCTCCAAGGGCGGCCAGAACCTCGATGACATTTACGGTTTTGGGTTTTGTCCGCGTGCTCAACGGATTTGCGTAGTCGAGCTTCTCGGCTTGACTCCTCCATCCTGAACCAGTAGAGGTCGAAGACGACGATGCCCTAGCTGGGTTAGCTCCGATGCTCAACGTTGCGGCCATTATATTTGGGGAACCACATTTGGGGCACCTCTCTGTACCTCCTTCGAGTGGAGTTCCGCATTTTGCGCATGAAGTCATGTTTTTCTATTTCCACCTTCTCACGAGGAGGCTTCAACATGTCTTCAAAGATAAGAACCTAATTTCCCCATCTGTCTCTGCAGAACGGTTACAGTCTTTTCAAGTTTTATTCTCCATTAAAAAGCATCAGAATATCTTGATTCGTTATGCATCTATATCGGATATTATTCGTCGAATCTCTGTGCCCTAAAGGAGTATAAAAACCCCACTATCTGAAAGCAAGAGAGATATTTCAGAAATGCGGCAACCCAGCCATGTATACGATATCAGTTTCAAATTCGATCAAACTTGAGAAGAAGGAGTTGAGACACTCCGATTCCGGTTTTCATTTTTCGTAGATCGAGTAACAAATGCTGCTTAGAATACAATCGAATAATCTTTGATCCATCATCGACAAATTGGAAGCTGATTCCTTCTTTATTTCAGAGAAGCGTATCCCTTTGGCATCAAAGACACACTCAAGTTTCAAGGACAATGAATTTTTCCTGCTTTGAAAGAGTTTAGCGTGGATGATAGGCTATTAGGAGGAGGAGGCTATCCACAGTAGATGCGAATAAGCACGATTACGTCTCATTTCGAGTCTTGCGTTCAGCGCCATCAAGTTCTGATTGCAACTCTCTTGTTGAAATCGAGCGCTAGCCCTACCCAATAGGCCAAGTCTTCTTTTGTCCCTAACACCTTCTCGTCAACTATGATGTAGCCCTTGTACACCCGACTTTTCATCGTCATTGGTTGGCATCGCCTTTTCTTAATTAGTTGCTTTTGAATGGCGGGGTCGATCCTGCACATGATTCTAGAATCTCCAACGCTGACGCATAGTTTCCCATTTACCATGAAAGCCACGCCCCCAAACATCCTCTTCTCCACCACGTTTGGTATTCCTCGAAGCTCTTCTCTAACTCTACTCGTCAGCTTTTC
>CADDZS010000084.1 GCA_902812485.1 archaeon | reverse complement strand
GTATATGTTGAGTTTCGGATTTGGGAGTCCCCACTGAGAGTCGAATGTACTGAGATCTGATTTTATGTTTGGATCTCCGCATGCGTCATCTATCACTACTGCCTGACCTGTTCCGTTTATTCCGTTGCTAAGCATCGTATTCATGCTATATGCGGTTCTGAGCATGCTTGGACAAAGCTCATGCACGTTTCCACAAGCCACATTTGGTACAAGACTGTAAATGAGGCCTGCCGGAGAAGCTTCAAGGTTCGAGTTGACAGCAACAGTACTTGAATTATTTTGAGTGATGGCACCTGAAGTCAAGGCGGCAGGAGAAACTGACAGCAAGAAGAGCAGGAGAAACGACCCAAGGATCATTTTCCTAGTTTCAGATTTACTATTATTTGACATAGAAGAATTACCCGTGAACGCGAGAAGTTCTCTAGCGTATAAAAGAGTATTGGGGTTTGTGTTAATATCGAAGTCCGATATGTACGCGCCACCAATACTTTTGGCTGGAAATTACCACCATCATCATACATAGAAATCTTGGAACAAAGAAGCGAAAGAATGAAAAACTTGACATTTTTCTCTTTTATCTTTCCTCACATAGATCAATTCTTTGCGCGATTGATTCGAATTTTATCGCGGAGGAACGTGTCTTTCACCATAACCAATATAGATCTGCCTCGGTCTTGCAATCTTTTGCTCAGGATCAGTTAGGCTTTCTTGCCATTGAGCTAGCCAGCCTGACATCCTGGGGATTGCAAAGAGCACGGGGAATATCTCGACCGGGAAACCCATTGCTTGATAGATGATCCCTGAGTAAAAATCGATGTTCGGGTAAAGTTTCCTCTTTATGAAATAATCGTCCGAGAGCGCAATCTTTTCTAGTTCGAGAGCGATGTCGAGCATCGGGTTCCTTCCAGTCACCTCGAATACTTCTTGTGCCACTTTCTTGATTATCTTCGCCCTTGGATCGTAGTTCTTGTAGACCCTATGGCCGAAACCCATAAGGAGTCTGCGCCCCTCTTTCACTTGACGAATTATCTCTGGTATCTTCTCTTTCGTCCCTATCTCTTCGAGCATCCTAAGCACTTGCTCGTTAGCTCCACCGTGAAGTGGCCCGTAAAGTGCTGCGGCTGCTGCCGCCGCTGCGGAATAAGGGTCCACATGGGAGCTTCCTACAGATCTCATTGCATTGGTGCTACAATTTTGCTCGTGATCCGCATGGAGAATGAATAGCACGTCAAGTGCCTTCGCAAGAGTCTGGTTTGGTTCGAACTTTGTAGTCCAAGAAGGCCTATACATCATCGACAGAAAATTTTCTGTGTAGTTCAGATCGTTGCTCGGATAGATGTAGGCCCTTCCCTGCGAATGCCTGTATGCAAACGCGGCGAGAGTAGGTATCTTTGCAATCAGTCTATGAATTTGCAGCTTCCTAGATCCTTCGTCGAAGATGTTCTTTGCGTCTGGATAGAAGGTCGAAAGCGCTGCGATTGTGCTTACGAGCATGCCCATTGGGTGCGCGTCGTGATGGAACCCATCCATGAATTTCTTTATGTTTTCATGAACCATTGTGTGGTAGGTGATATTGTGCACCCATTCCTTGTACTCGCTTTCGGAAGGCAGCTCCCCCCAGATCAGAAGATATGCGACCTCGAGGTACTTGCACTTCTCCGCTAGTTCCTCAATCGGGTATCCCCTGTATCGGAGAATACCCTTCTCGCCGTCTATGAAGGTGATTTTACTCTTGCATGAGGCCGTGTTCATGAAGGCGGGATCATAGGACATAAGCCCAAAATCGTCCTCACTCGTTTTGATATTTCTGAGCGCTGACGCATGTATCGCGCCATTTTCGATAGGAATTTCGTATTCTCTTCCAGTTCTGTTATCTCTGACGGTGATCGAATCCTTTGTAGGCATGTTTCAGTTTCATTATCTCCCACGAAGAAGAAGTGGTAGGATGAGGGACAAGATTTAGCCCCGATCCTCTCTCCCTCCCTCCCCTTTAGACGTACGTAATACCTCTTCTTCTTTCTCAAATTAAAAGAGATACCACGGGTAGGATAAAAGGAGATTTGCAGCCCTATGTAAAAGTGGAGAAGGAATTTAAAAAATGCGCCCTAATGCCTAGCGAAACCTGAGAGCATTTTTTCCTTCCATTTCTTGCCATCACTAGCAATCGACAATGTTGAAATACAGACCTTTCGCCATTTTTGTTCTCGAGTGCACAACCTTTCTGAGAGTCGGGTGCCTTTCAAAAATGACTGAAATCGCGCTTACAGATGTCGTCGAGGAGTTCGAACTTCCATCATCTGGAAAGCGGATCAGGTTCTATTCTCTTCCAGCTCTACAGAAGAAAATTCAAGGTGATGCAAACATTTCACGTCTCCCGCTTTGTATCAGGATTCTTCTCGAATCACTTCTTCGTAACCAAGACGGAGTAAACGTTACCAAGGAGGACGTGAATGCTCTCGCTAGGTGGAATCCAAAAGATCCAGCCAAGAGGGAGATTCCTTTCAAGGTCGCAAGGGTTCTGATGCAAGACCTCACAGGAGTTCCTGCGCTGGTGGATCTAGCAGCAATGCGAGATGCTGTGGCGGCTTTGAAATTAGATCCGAGGATAGTCGAGCCTGAAGTCCCAGCAGATCTCGTAATAGATCACTCTGTTCAAGTTGACGCTTTCCGAGGCCCCGATGCATTTTCGATAAACGCGAAGATGGAAATAGAAAGAAACAGAGAAAGGTACGAGTTCCTCAAATGGGCGCAACAAGCATTCAACAAATTGAAGCTCGTGCCCCCTGATACGGGGATTGTCCATCAAGTAAACTTGGAGTTCCTTGCAAGCGTTGTGATGCAGGAGCCATCAAACCAATCAAATGGTTCAATTCCGATCGCATTTCCCGATAGCCTCGTGGGCACAGATTCTCATACTCCAATGATAAATGGGCTGGGTGTATTGGGATGGGGGGTGGGTGGAATCGAAGCTGAAGCGGCCCTCTTGGGAGAGCCGGTGACCTTTCTCACTCCGAAAGTGATTGGAGTCCATCTCATAGGCTCGCTTCCTGAAGGGGTGACTGCCACCGACGCGGTGCTAACAATTGCTGAGAAGCTTCGCAAAGTAGGCGTAGTAGACTGTTTCGTGGAGTTCTTTGGAGAAGGTATCAGGTCTCTTACAGTATCAGAGAGGGCAACAATTTCAAACATGACTCCTGAGTTTGGCGCTACTGTTTCTTTATTTCCTGTAGACGAAGAAACCATTCGCTATCTGAAACTGACCGGCAGGTCGGAGTCTCATCTTGAGCTTGTTCAAAAATACTTCGAGGCTCAGCAAATGTTTGGCATCCCAAAACTAAATGACATAGACTATAGCCAGATCTTGGAAATCGATCTATCACAAATCGAGCCGAGCGTTGCAGGCCCCTCTCTACCACACGAAAGAGTATCGCTTCAAGATGTGGGGAGGCACTTTCTCGAGAGCTCATCTATTGGGGGGATGCAGGAAGAGGAGCGAAGAAGTGTTAAGTTTGATCTGGAGGGAACTCATTGCGAACTCACCGACGGTGATATTGTGATTGCAGCAATCACAAGCTGCACAAACACGAGCAATCCATCGGTCATGATAGCGGCTGGTCTTCTCGCAAAGAAAGCGTGCGAGCGGGGACTCTCGGTCGGAAAGGTGATAAAGACTAGTTTAGCTCCCGGTTCTGCCGTCGTAACCGAATACCTCAAAGCTACTGGACTCCTAAAGTATCTTGAAAGACTCGGGTTCGGGGTAGTTGGATATGGATGCACAACTTGCATCGGGAACAGCGGCCCTCTTCCCGAACCTGTGTCAAAGGCAATCAAAGAGGGAAGACTCACTGTGGCGGCTGTTCTTTCTGGTAACAGGAACTTTGAAGCAAGGATTCATCAAGATGTCAGGGCAAACTTTCTCATGTCTCCCCCGCTTGTAGTAGCTTATGCAATCGCGGGAAGCATTCTGAAAGACTTGACATCTGAGCCATTGGGGATCGATACAAACGGAAAGCCAGTTTATCTGAGAGAAATCTGGCCGTTGAATAGAGAAGTTTCTGACTATACCACTGTGATAAGCACGGAGATGTTTCGCAAAAGGTATGCCATGATATACCACCAAAACTCTGAGTGGGACAAGATCGATGCCCCATCTGGAGTAACGTATAGGTGGAATGAGAACAGCACTTACATTCAGAGGCCACCCTACTTTGACGACTATATCAACGCTGTAAAGAATCCCAACAGTGCTTTTGCTAGGATATTCGCGAGCGAAGCTGGCTCATTCACACGAGAAAAACGGTGCGATATTCTTGGCGCAAGAGCTCTTCTAATTCTTGGAGACTATGTCACAACAGACCACATCTCACCTGCAGGAGCTTTCAGCGCAAAATCAGCTGCAGGGAGATATCTTCTTTCGAAGGGCGTGAAAGAAGAAGATTTCAACACTTATGGGGCGCGCAGGGGAAACCACGAAGTGATGATCCGCGGAACTTTTGGCAACCCTCGAATCAAGAATTTGATGGTGCCCGGAGAGGAAGGCTCTATCACAAAGCACTACCCAGGAGGAGAGCTGATGAGTATTTACGATGCGGCTCAGCTTTATGCTTCAGAGGGCGTCCCCCTAGTCGTTGTCGCCGGTAAGGGATTTGGAACCGGGAGCTCAAGAGACTGGGCAGCGAAGGGGCAGAAGCTTCTGGGAATCAGGGCAGTCATAGCTGAGAGTTTTGAGAGAATACACAGAAGTAACCTTGTGGGTATGGGAATCCTTCCTTTAGAGTTTCAGGAAGGGCAGAATGCGAAGACGCTTAATCTCTTAGGATCGGAAACTTTTGACATAGTGGGGCTTGATGAAGGATTGAAGCCTGGTGGAAGGGTGAAGCTTGTAATAACTAGGGAAAGCGGCGAAATTATTGAGACGACACTCGGAGTAAGACTACAAGCCCCTGTCGAAGTGGAATACTGTCTCAGCGGGAGCATACTTCATTATGTCCTAGGGAAGAAAATAGGCTCCGTTAAGCGAAAGAATTAGTTAAAGATCTTTTTTCCCTAAGACGGGGGAAAATTGCAAAATTTAGAAAGCGATTAGGCTTTTTTCTATCTCGCCCTCTTTGATTGAACTCGCCTTTAACTTGGCGTCTTCTCCCTTTCCGTGTTTTCCTCTAGATATAGTTGTGATGATAATGGTGATGATGATGATGATGAAGTTGATACAGTTGAATTCGAAAGTTTTCCCTTGCGTTCTGACCTTTGGGTATTGGCTTCTGAATTTGAGGAAGTGGATGATGAGCTTCTGCTAGTCTTGTGCTTCTTCTTTTTTCTTGCTCTCTTCGAATCGTCCTGAGAACGCACTCTCTTAGGAGGGGCAGAAGAAGTAGAAGAAGCGATCTTCGGAGCGCTTTGCCTCAGCTGAGTAAGTTGGAGCGCAAGTCCGGCGACTTCCTTTCCTTTTTGGGTGACTGAGTATTCAGTAACATATCTCAAGCCCACGAGTTTGGGTCTAGGCTCGATCAACCCTTCTCTGATCAACTGGTGAAGAGCTCTACTCGCAGAGCTGCTACTCTTACATGCGCGTGTGGCCTCTGAATAACTTATGACATCCGCGTGCTGCTTTGCTATGTAAGACAGTAGAGCGATGTCGGTGAGGGGACGGCGCATTTTCGGAGTGCTATAGGTTGAGGGTTTCTTCGTAGGTATAATAACGATTCTGGAAATCGAGCATCAAATCGGAGAAAGTAATACGTGGAGGTCTACGCGGTCAAGGAAACCTCTCTCACGCTAGCCCTTCCATATCCCAATCGCAAAGCCGATTATCCAGAATATGGGAAAAGTGTAGAAGATTGGACCGATGTTATTGACGTTTGCCTGAGTAGCGATTATGTTTACCACATGAGTCCAGATAGTGCTAAGGCTCACGAATGGGATGGTTATCCCCAAGATCCCTGCCAGAACTATCCCGACAACGATAAGGATGATTGATACGAGTCCCTTCTTAGCAGCCAGACCAAAGAGTAATCCGTCGACGAAGAGCAAAATGACTGAGATGATCGAAGCATACGGTGCGAGTCCTGGACCAAAGACTAGGCTCATTTTGGACTATTTCTTCTCCTCTTGCTACTTATTATGTATGTAGGATTGGAATACTCTGAAAAGGGCAGCCTAAATTAGGTTTTGGTTCTTCGAGCTCAAAAGAATTTGTCTAATTATTTTATGGGTCTCTCATGAATTTGGAAAGGGAGAGAGATTGTTGCTTTGAGTGAGGCTTCTTTCTATGAGATGTCCCGCAGCTTACTTCATGGACAGTATACAAATATTCGATGGCCTCTCTTCTTACACTTCTCTTGAGCTAGTGAGTGAGTGAGTGAAAGGACAGTGAGCTCCTCCTAGACGTTGGGGTTTCTCGAAATTTGGTCACAATCAAAGGAAATTAAGTGTGGAGAAGGAGGAGAGGGAGAGAGTTAGGTTCTTGAAAGATTCATTCATTGAAAGTGACCTATACTGCACATATCTTGAGCTTGTGATTTCTTGGCATTTTCTTGATCTCCGACTCTCTCCTTAAGGCCTTGGATTTTGAATAAAAACGCTCCAAATGCACAAGGTATGCTGGAAGTCTTGAACGGGTAAATTTGGATGCCTTGCCTAAATTGTGGAGCTTGATCCGTGCACGAGGATCGACCGTGTAGCCGGTGTACAATTTTCCATCAGCGCACTTCAATATGTACACGTAATGTTTTCTCAAAAGACTGTCTCGTTCAATAGTAACAAAAACTCGAAGAAAAATTGTTTACCATGATGGAAAGGCACGCAATGAGACAAAAGAAGTAACCCTTTCAGGGAAACAAAAAGGAAAAAGATCAGCTATGAGAGCGATGAAATGAGAAAAAGAGAGGGAGACGCTACTAGCGAATTCTTAAATTACACGAACAACCACTTTCTTTTTGTGAAGTAATGGAGCTGCTGATGAAGAAATGTCTTCGCCTCCGGTAGTCGAGGAAAGAGATCAACTGCAAGAGCAGATCCTCCGAAAGAGAAAGATCTCAAACATCGCTGATCTCATTAGAAAGGGAGGCTCACTTCTCCAAGAAGTATGCCCTAAATGCAGTAACCTTCAGATAAAGTACAAGGAGCGAGTTTATTGTGTCGCCTGCGACGAGATGAAACTAGTCTCCTATTCTGGTGATATTGCAAAAGCGCCTGAATTAGTCGGAGTCGCAAAACAAATTACAAGGGAGCAGCAACCAGAAGTGCAGGAATTACGCGAATTCGGCAAGCAGAGATTCGCGCTGGGAAAAGCAAAGCAAGCTGAGCTTAGTGAGAAGGATTTGCTTCGAAATGTTATTCGAGAAAAACTTGTGACTGTGTCGCGGGAACTCGAATCAACCCAAGACTTGGAAAAGCAGTTGAAACTGCTCGATCTTTTGTCTAAATACCTAGAAACACTTGGGAAACTTGACAAAGGCAGTGTTTCTTAATTTCAATTCCTTTTCCAAGAGGATAAAAGGATCTGAGCAGTCCAAAAATTGAAAGTTCGCACAAAAAAGAAGTCAGATTCAAAATCTGTCCAGACGAAGGAGAAGCAGGAGAAAGTGGAAGAAAAACGCCACATGAAAGTACGTGGGAATCTTTCACCCTCGAATGTTCTATGTTTTGTTTGCAACTCATCAATAGATCAACCGAAGCAAGATGAAAACTTCATCGAAGGAGAGCCGATATGCGATAGTTGCAGAAACGAAATGTTCTCATCCCTAGAGAAAGCCTGGAAGAAGCACTCTGCCTTCTTGGACGCTGCGCTTAACTGAAAAGAACGAGAAGAGACACGAGATGGAGAACAGCATCTTCTTTTTTTCCCTCTCTCAGCTTAGAAGATGTCTTTCTAGGAATGCAATACTGCGCTTGTAGGCATCTATCCTGTTTTTCAAGCTTCTGAAGCCGTGCCCTTCATCTTCGTAAACTATGAAATCCACATCCTTTCTCAAGCTCTCAAGTATCTTCTTCGCTTGTTCGGCTTCTTCTAAGGGACAACGCGGGTCATTTGCGCCTCCAATTATCTGAACTGGGCACTTTACTCGATCTAAGAAGAAGATAGGTGAAGCTTCTCTTAGTCTTTCCTTGTCAACATTTGGATCTCCCATGTTCTGGTAGTCCCAGTAACGCAAGTCTTCCCTTTCGTTTTCCATCTCAGTGAACCAGTTCAGAAAGGGAAAGAGAGCAGAGCCGCACACCCACTCATCGGGATATTTGGTCAGAGCGCACATTGTGAGATAGCCTCCAAAAGATCCGCCTCGCACGGCAACCCTTTCAGGATCTGATATTCCTTCCTTAACGAGGAAATCCTTCCCACTTACGCAATCGGCGAGATCAAGGTTGCCCATGACGAATCTGTTAGCTTCCCTAAACTTTCGCCCATAACCTGTGCTCCCGCGGTAGTTGGGTTGAAGCACTGCTATTCCATTTGAAACGAGAACTTGCACGAAAGGATTCCAAGAGTTCAGTGCCTGTGATGTTGGTCCTCCATGTATATCAATCACAGTCGGCAGTTTCTCAGGCTTCCTTCCTTTAGGAAGGAACAGCAGAGCTGGAATTGTCATTTCGTCCTTCACGCACCTATATTCCACATATTTACCGTCTACGAAGCCATTGACGGGGATATTGCCTCGGAGGTTTTTGGTTAGATTGAAAAATCTGTTATCCGATAGCCTGTAAGCCCAGAGGTCTTGGGGGCTTCTTGGACTAGAGAACAAAAAGAAAATCGCCTTGTCATCTGGACTAAATTTGGGGGAACTCACGACACCGTGTCTGAAATCGACAATCTTTCTCTCCTTGCCTTTGTCAAGTTCATGAATTATCAGTCTTATATCTCCGAGCATGTTCGCCGTGTAAACCATTTTACTTCCGTCGTGGGAAAACGATGGCTCGTAGTACTCAAAATCAGAGTTCGTGAGCCACGTGAGAGCCCCGCTTTGCTCTAGCTTGCGTTGTTCGAGTTGACTCACTTCCCAGATCCCGATATCGTAATAACCCTTCGACGAAGATACGAAAGCAATGGATCTTCCATCAGGAGACCATGTTGGATCAGAAGCATCTAGGGGGTTTTTGCCATCTTCGTCTTTCAGTACTATTATTTCCTTTGCAACTCTGCCCGACCTCTCTGATCTTCTTTCCTCGTCAAGAAAAGCGATGAACAACCATTGATCTTGTCCCTCCGTACTACTCGAAAAAGCAATCGACTTTCCGCTCGGAGAAAAGACTGCGAAAGTATCTGAGTAGTCGTGGTTTGAAACTCTCTGAGTTGTGAAGTCTGAAATATCGAGAGTGTAAACTGCGAATTTGCCGCTCGAGTTCGAAACAAACACTACTTCATTTCCATCGGGCGAGAACGAAAAATTTGGAAGAATCGAATAGTCTGTGTTGGGAGTAATGTTTTGAGGCCTTGAAAGAGCATCGCCATCGCTGTCGTCAGTGCTCAGCCCTTGCAGCAAATAGATGTCATATTTTTCGTCTCCGTCATAATCGCTTCCGAAGAGCAAGGAGCTGGCGTCGAGAGAGAACCTTCCATAGGTAATGCTTCTCCGAGTCTTTACATCATCTTCCCCGAGAGAGATCTGTTTCTCGTGATTCAGTGAGAAAGTTAGAGAATCGGATTGTCCGAGATAAAGCTGCCAGTTTCCTGATTTATTCGAAGAGTAAATTATACGTGCACATGAACGCGGCTTTCTAGTTTTGCCTATATCGAATTCTCCAGCGCTTGGTACACTGAAAATTGCCTCTATGTCGATCTCTCTAAGCAAGGCTTACGGACCGTTTTTCCGAATTTGATTTCGGAAGGCCAAACATCAAATTGTTTTCGGAAAGTGGAAAATGAGTAGCGATCATTATCTCCTCGAGCATGTGATCTCTCTTGATTGATTCATTTCCTGATTACAAATAGCCTTTCTTTCCGACAGCTGGGAGAAAATATTTCTAGCTTCAATTCGCACCAAAGAATGCGAACGAATAATTATCAGTGTCAATAACAACGAGGAAAGAGAGTGTGAATAGAAATCATGGTCGAAATAGGCGAAAGAGCTCCTGATGTTGAGCTTGTCGATACGGAAAGGAAACCTGTCAAGATTTCGGATTTCAAAGGGAAGAGAACTGTTCTTGCCTTCTATCCGGGTGCCTTCACTGGCGTTTGCACAAAGGAGATGTGCACATTTCGCGACAGTCTTTCTAAATTCAACTCGCTTGACGCAAATGTCGTGGGGATAAGCGTTGATCCTCCATTCAGCAACAAGGCTTTCAAGGAGCAGAACAAGCTCAACTTTCCAATACTTAGCGACTATAACAGAGATGCGGTTCGTGCATTCGGGGTGGCCTTGGAAAACTTTGCGGGATTGAGAGGCTACACATCAGCAAAACGCGCCGTTTTCATCCTTGACAAGGAAGGCGTCGTGAGATTCAAGTGGGTCTCAGACAATCCAGGGATCGAGCCAAACTACGAACAAGTGCTCAGCGAGCTTTCAAAGGTCCAATAAGCAAAGGCTACACTTTTTCCCCCTTCCATCCAAGAGAATCCATGCGCGCCCGCTTTTCTCACCTTTCACTCGGTATATCTGAGTGCTTCAGCAGGAAGAATCCTCGCGCCGTTCAACGCTCACCAAGCCGTTCCCATCTTCCCCTTCTTCTTTCTCTCCCTCAGCGCGAGCATGGCGAATATGTTGGCGATTAGGATGGAGCGAGTAATTATCAAAACAGAACTCGTAGTGTAGAAATTGATCGAAAGAGAGCTCTTCACCGGAAATTCTCAGCAATCGAAGCTGCTTGTCTACTACAGAAGCTTTGAGATTCTTCACAGCGGCAGCGTTCCCAGTTTTCGAAAGCGGGTAGACTTGACCCTTTAATGTGTTCGCTCTGAAAAGCTTGGTAGCGAAAAAATGAATTTTTGAAGCCTAAGAGA
>CADDZS010000083.1 GCA_902812485.1 archaeon | reverse complement strand
CTAAGAGGAAAGCGGAGAGAGGGAAACAATTCCTTCCCTCCCCCCTCCGAGTCAGGCTTTAGCTACGCCCAGGGCTTTCAGCAACCTACTTAGCTGCTCGTCTGTTACCCATTCTATTCTTAGATAGTCCACAATTTGAGCGTCGCTCATTCCAATCCTTCTTGCTTCCTCCACAGTCGCTTTGTAGGCTTCGATCTCAATGGGGTTGTCAACGTACTCGTATTCAAAATCGAACAATTTCCTCCCGTCGAAAAATTGCTTCACATGATGAAGCTCGTGGACAATGTCAAGATAGAGAATGAGGGGATCAGCATTGCGCAGATGGTGAGCGCTGATCAAGAGGTGACCATCTTCATCGCTAACTCCCATATAACCGAACTTTGAAGAGTAGAATTCGACTTTGAGATTCCCCAGGACTTCTTCCGTCCTTTCTCCAAAGAGTTTTCTGATTGCCTCAATCTTTTCAAACCCTTTGAAATAGTCTGTGAAGGGGTAAAGAGAGATCTTTGGCTCTCTTTTGATGTCAACGCCCAGGTCGCGAAGTTCAAGCATGATTATTCTGCGCCTACCAAGAGTTGCTTTGCTTGTATGTCTTTTGGGTACAAATTTCTTTTCCCCCACAATTCTAGAAACTTCAAAGCTTTTGTATTGCTGCGCTCTTTCCATCTTGATCCTTCTCTTCCACAAAAAGAAGGAGGGATACAAAGGGGGGCTGTAGTTTAGCGAGCTGGGAGCTAGAAAAGTAGCCATGCTCAATTTGCATCTTTCCCAAACATAGAAATAGAAAATTGCTTCTGACAATGAAACAACAATACAGTTGAGCGAATCAGACACTCATTTTGATTTCATAGTGGTCGGGGGAGGAACGAATGGGCTGACGGCAGCTGCCTATCTTGGAAAAGAAGGGTACTCCACTCTCGTCATAGAAGCCAAGAACTATCTTGGCGGAGGGGCTGTCACTAAGGAGCTTACACTCCCTGGATTCAAACACGATCTGTTTGCGACTTCGCTTAACATTTGGCGAGCTAGCCCAATTCAAGATGAGCTCGAGCTTGGAAAGTATGGATTGCAAGTGGTCGATCCTGATCCAGTAGCTTCTACCCCATTCAAATCTGGAAAGTCGATTACAATCTTCAGAGATCTCAACTCTACCTTACAATCAATTTCTAAATTCTCCCAAAGAGATGCTTTAAAGTTCAAGGAGATCTATGATTTCTATCTGGAATCGAAAGACATCCTGCTCGGAGGGCTTTCGTCGCCCCCTCTTCAGCCCTCAGAGATGATGTCGGCGCTAGAAGAGTCCGACACTGGGCTTGACTTTCTTCAATTTTCTTATCTATCTGCAAGAGACTGGCTTGAAGAAAATTTTGAATCTGAAGAGATGAAGGCCTTCATGTCAATCTGGGGGAGCAATCATCTTTCGCTTTCTCCAGAAGATGCAGGAAGCGCCCTAATCGTTCTGATTTTTGTAGGAATTTTGCAAGACAAGGGGGCAGGAGTTCCAATCGGTGGCATGAGCTCAGTCGTGGAGTCGATGCGTCGGTACATCGAAGCGCACAGAGGGAGAATTGTTACTGGAGATGAAGTTTTGGAGATAATCGTAGATGGCGGTCGAGCAGCTGGGGTCAAAACGAATTCTGGAAAGATTTTTCGCTCTAGGAGAGGGGTGATTTCAAACATTGAGCCGAAGGCATTGTTTTCAAAGCTTGTCCCTGATTCAGCAGTGCCAGAGGATTTCAGGAAGAAAGTAAGACGATTTCGTTTTTCCAAGGTCAGCGAAGTCATGATACATGCCGCTCTAGATTCATGGCTTGATTACAAACCAGAAGAAACTAGGTTGTCTGGCATGGTCCAAATCGGTGAGAGCCTCGATGAAGTCTCGAGAGCGTACAATGACTGCGTAATTGGATTACCTCCAAGTGAACCCTTCATGACAATTGACAACACTACTTGCTACGACAGCACCAGGACTCCACAGGGCAAGCATATTCTCTGGAACTTTGTGAGAGCCCCATTGTTTGTCAAAGGGCGTCCTTGGAACGAAGAACAAAGAGAAGCATTTGCAGACAGATGCATCGAAAGGCTTTGCGAATACGCACCGAATGCGAAAAGGGTAATTCTAAAAAGAGTTGTCCTGTCGCCGCAAGACATAGAACAACTTAATCCGAATCTTGTGAACGCCGATGCAGGGTGCGGGAAGGCAACGCTAGATCAGTCCCTCGCCCTCAGGCCATTTCCAAGATGGTCGCAGTACCGCACTCCGGTGAAGGGGCTCTACATGTGTAGCGGCGCCACTCATCCAGGCGGCGGAGTCTCTGGACTCCCAGGACACAACGCGGCTCTTGTGGCAATCCAGGATCAATCATAACAAGAAAGAGGAGTGGAAGATCCATGTCTAAACACTTTTTACTCTTCTTCCCGTCCTGCGTTGTACTTTGCAAGTATCCCTTAGGGAATTGTAACTGTCGTCCCAACCGATGAAATCGAGTCTCTTTTCTTGCGTGAATAGAAAGATAATGGAGGGCGAAATCAGCTTTTGAATTTGAGCTCGGAGCAAAATAGCTCAAAGACTGCGTCGAAAGGCAGAATCCGAATCGACGTTCATAATCATGTTTATACAAAGAGCCATCTCGATGCAATCAAGAAGTTTGGCCCCCAAAGTGGTTGGACAATTAGACAAAACCCGAGAACTGGCACTGACATGCTGTACGGCGAAAGAGGGTATCCGTTCAACTTGACTAGATCTTGCTATGACTTTGAAGAAAGAATCAAAGAGCTTGATGGAGCCGGAATCTCTTTCCAGGTCGTCAGCCCTTCCGAGCCGTTCTTTGATTTCCTCGACACAGACCAGAGCATAGAGCTTGCACATACTGTAAACGACGAAATCGCCACCATCACAGAGAAATATCATTCTAGATTTGCCGGACTCGCAGGTCTTCCTCTGAACGACATCGACGCCTCGATTGAAGAGGCAAGACGAGCGACTCGCGATCTGGGTTTGAAAGGAGTAATAGTTCCGACGAAGGTTAGAGGTGAGAGAGCGATTAGCTCATCCGAATTCGATGAACTTTTCGATGAGTTTGATAGGCTTTCCGCTACAGTCTTTGTGCATCCGACTCTTCCCGCAGGTGCAGAAAGATATCGAGAATACTTCCTCGGAATTATGATGCTCTATCCGCAAGAGACTGCCGTGACCATTGCAGAACTGCTGTTCAGGGGGACATTGGAAAGGTGCAAGAGAATGAAAATAATGGTGGCAGATCTCGGAGGTTCTTTGCCGCTTGTAGTTGGGAGGATGTTCAGATTTTATTCGGCGATTGAGGAATGCAGAAAGAATCTCAGGAACGAGCCCCTCGAATATTTGAAGAAGATATACTACGAGAATGGTTCGGAATTCTACAAGCATTCCATGAGGTGTTGCTACGACATGGCGGGGGGAGGCCAGATTGTGCTTGGAACTAACCATCCCTCTCCAATAGTTGCTTTCAAAGATGCCATTAAATCGATCGAAACGATGGATGTGGATGACAGGGAAAAGGAAATGATGTTTTATTCCAATGCAAAGAGACTCTTTTCGTTAAACGATTTGTAAAGAACCCCCTAAAGAAAGATAGAGCTCGACAAAACGCTGACACCCTTACTGCAATTTCTTGCACTCGAATCAAAAACTTAAATCAAAAATTTCTCGATTTTCTCCGACGAATGAAAGGACACCATGCCAAGTGATTTCGATGCAATAGTGATAGGTGCAGGACACAATGGCCTGACCTGCGCAAGCTATCTCGCAAAAGCCGGGATGTCAGTGATTGTATTAGAGCAGTACAAACGAATTGGGGGAATGACCCTAACTGAAGAGATAACACTTCCAGGGTTCAAGAGTGATATCCACTCCTATTCCCACACCTTCGATCTACTCTCTCCAGCACTGAAAGATCTAGATCTCGCAAGTCACGGCCTCGAATTCCTTTTCCCTGATCCTGCTTTTACAAGCGTGTTTCCGAACGGGCTTGCAGTTTCAGTCTGGCGGAACCTTGACAAGACATGCGAGAGCATCTCAAAGTTCTCGAAGAAAGACGCGGCAGCGTGGAGGAAACTTCACGAGATGTACCTAGCTGGAAAACAGAATACCGTGCGCTTGCTTTTCGGCCCGCCTCCTTCATTTGGATCGCTTGCCACCGAGCTCGAAAAATCGGAGATTGGAATGGAGATATTTCGCTCATTTCTCATCTCAGTCAGAACTTGGTGCAACGAGTGGTTCGAAGCGGATGAGGTGAAGACACTGTTCGGTTCATGGGCCATGCACGCTGGGTTTTCGCTCGAAGATTCTAACGGGGCAGATTTTGTGTTTCTGATAACCTCGATATGCCAAGACTCTGGTAATGCAATAGTCAAGGGAGGATCAGCTGGGATAGCTTTGGCACTTGAAAGATATTTGCGTGCTCGCGGAGGAGCGATCATGACAGAAGCCTTCGTCGAAAACATAATGGTAAAGGATGGAAGAGCTACTGGTGTCCGTCTGAAGGATGGAAGAACCTTTCACGCTAAGAAAGCAGTTGTCTCGAGCGTAGATCCAAGACAGACCTTTCTGAAATTTGTAGGCGAAGATCATCTCGATCCCTCGATTGTCCGCAAGATTAAGAGAATCGATTATGGAAGCGCGGTAGCGACAATTCACTACGCTTTGGATTCGAGGCCTAGTTACTATGCTGGCGACGAAGCCAACAACGCAGCCTACGTTCACACCACTCCAAATTTCGATTCGATGGCAAAGGTCTCGTACGAGTGCAGAGCTGGATTGATCCCAGAGAACCCATGGTACCTTGCAACGAACGACTCCGCGACTGATCCAACGCGAGCCCCGCCAGGAAAGTATGTGATGAAATTGCTGCTCTGCAATCTTCCGAATCCGATAAGGGGGGACGCCCGAGGAGGCGAGATTACGGAAACTGATTGGGACAAGGCGAAGGAAAAAGTGGCAGAGCGTGTAGAGCAAGATTTTTCAAAACATGTTAGAAATCTGCGTGAAATAAAGCTGAAACGAGTCGTAGAGTCGCCGCTAGATTTAGAGAGAAGAAATCCAAATACAGTCAACGGAAGCTTGCTCAATGGAGCAGCTCAGATTGAGCAGTTCTTCTCTTTCAGGCCATTTCCTGGAATGTCTCAGTACAGGACAAGCATCAAAGGACTTTATCTCTGTGGCTCCTGCACGCATCCTGGTCCAGGAGTTTCGACGGCTCCTGGGTACAATGGAGCAAGGGCGGTCCTCCAAGATCTTGGCGTCGATTTTTCTTCTCTAACGACGTTGAGATGAAATTGACAAAGGCGAGTACCTGAGAAAATAAAAAGGGAGATTTCAGGAGCAATCAAAATTTGACAGCTTCCAGAAAGGTTAATTTCGAAAGGAATATTGACGCTTGAGACGTGTTATTTGAGTTATGGTTGATTTTCGGCTGAGTGAAGAACAAATTCGCTTGCAGAATCTAGCAAAAGATTTTGCAAAGAAGGAAATAGAGCCGATATGCGCCTCTTATGACAGAAAACAGGATCCGAAGGAGTGCTTTCCTACCCATGCTTTTGCCAAGGCAATCCAAGTTGGACTCCAATCGATATACATTCCAAGAGAGTATGGAGGCATGGGACTCGGAGACTTCGAGGCATCGCTCGTGTTCGAAGAAATCGGAGCAGCAGACGCGGGGTTTGCGAGCGCACTCTGTATTTCTGCCTCGATCGCTCAAGCAATGATACACTTTGGCACCAAGGAGCAAAAAGAACGCTGGCTCCCGAAAATTTGCAAAGATACTGATTTCATACTCGGCTTTGGGGTCACGGAGTACGGTGCTGGCTCGGAAGCATACATTGCAAGCGAAGATCCAAAAGTCGGTTCAAAGACGACTTGCAAGCTCGAAGGAGATCATTATGTAATCAACGGAGTAAAGCACTTTATTTCGAATGGTGGTTGTGGCAAGCTCTATGGAGTAGCAGCGAGAAACAGCCTCGAGAAGCCGATGTTTGGCACAATTTGCACTTTCTTTGTCGACGCAGACACTCCTGGGTTCAGGATAGGAAAGATAGAGGACAAAATGGGCCAACGTCTCATGCTGAATGGTGAGCTGATCTTTGAGAACGTGAAGGTCCCCAAGGAGAACCTTGTGGGTCAAGACGGAGGAGGAGCTGCAGTCTTGCTAGACATAGGATGTAGCACAAGCGTTACGATCGGAGCGATTGGAATCGGGATTGCGCGCACAGCGTACGAACTTGCTGCAAGTTACGCTCGAAAGAGAATGTCTGGTGGGAAACCCCTAATAGAGCATGAAGCAGTCTCACTTATGCTCGCCGATATGAAAATGGAGATAGACGCCGCTAGGTCGTTGCTATGGCGCAACACTTGGCTCAATGACCGTGATGGGCGTGACTACCCACGAGCTGCAGAAGTGAAGGTTTACTGTGCGGAGGTCTCGAAGCGAGTCACTAATTGGGCGATGCAGATCTACGGTGGACTTGGGTATATGAGGGACAGTCCAATTGAGAAGCTTGTCCGTGACTCTGCGATTATGACGATCTATGACGGCACGAGTGAAGTCCTGAAGCAGTGGATCTCAGGTCAATCTCATTTGTGACAGAGATTTGAACTCGGAAAGAGAGTGGAGGTTGCTCTAAAGTCTTTGTCAGCTTCGAAAGCCGAGACCGTGATGGTTACGAAGAAATGGGTAGGTCAGAGACTCAAGAGAAAGGAAGATATCCGGCTCCTCACTGGAAAGGGGAGATTCATCGATGACATCAAGATCCCTGGAATGCATTTTGTTGCGATTCTTCGGAGCCCGTACGCGCATGCGAAGATAAAGAGGATTGAAACTTCTCGCGCTCTCAGGCAACCCGGTGTTTTGGCGGTGGTCACCGGGAAGGAGATCCAGGAGATGACTAATCCGATGGCTCCGGCTCCAGCGCTCCCGATCGAATACTATCCGATGGCCGTGGAGAAGACAAGGTTCGTCGGAGAACCAGTCGCCGCAGTAGTCGCATCCTCACGTTACTTGGCCGAGGATGCATTGGAATGGATAGAAGTCGATTACGAGCCTCTCGAACCGGTCATCACGATCGAGGAAGCATCCAAAGAAGGCGCACCACTCCTCCATGAATCATTGGGTACAAATCTTGCATGGAAGAAATCCTTCACGTATGGAGAGGTCGAAAGAGATTTCAAAGAAGCTGAAGAAATAATACGAGGGAGCTTTTCAGTTCATCGAGTAAGCTCTACTCCAATAGAAACTTTCGGAGTCGTCGCTCACTTCGATGCCCATTCGCAATCTTTGACAATCTACTCGACTAGCCAGATACCCGGCGCTCTGTTTGCTATTCTTGACGGCACTCTGAAGGCTCCACACAAGCAAATCAGAATGATTACAGGTGACATAGGCGGGTCGTACGGTGTGAAGCTCGGGCTTCACTACCTAGTTTTGATGAGCGCTCTAGCGATCAAAACTGGAGTTCCGATCAAATACGTGGAGGATAGACGTGAGTCTATGCTTGGCCTGCAACACGGAACCGAAACCCACTACGATGTTGAGGCAGCGGTAATGAAAGACGGGAGAATCAATAGTCTGAAGATAAAACTTCAGGAGAACGTCGGTGCATATCCGCAGTTTCCCGAACCGGAAGGAATCCTGGAGCAACTCTTTACAGGAGCATACAAGATCAAGAGCTACAGCCTCGACGCCAAGGTGTACGTGACGAACAAGTGCATGACGGGCCCCTGCAGGGGGTACGGAAGGTACAATGCGGCTTTTCTCGTGGAGCGCCTAGTGGACATCACTGCAAGGAAGTTCGGTCTTGATCCTGCGATAGTGCGAATGAGAAATTTTATCAAACCAATCGAGTTCCCCTATGAAAGCCCCAACGGGAACGTTTACGACAGCGGAAACTACGAGGAGAATTTGAGAAAAGCTCTAGATCTCTTTGGATACGAGGAAATGAGACAGTGGCAAAGGAAGGCGAAGCTCGAAGAGGGGAGAAAGATCGGGATTGGAATTGGATTCATAGTTGAAATTGGGACACCAAACTTCGCTCATTTCGGCCTCGTATCCGACAAGCCTCCGTATTCTCTTATGAGCAACAATACAGAGATTGCGACAGTCAGTCTGAACGGAACCGGCCGCGCCACAGTTCTAACTGGAATGGCGCCGCAGGGACAGGGCCAAGAAACTGCTCTCGCTCAAGCGGTTGCTGATGAGCTCGGGATCTCACCAGATGATGTCTTCGTCGACCCAGGATTTGACAGCAATGTACATCCATTTACCGGCTCTTCAGGGACGTATGGGAGCAGGTTTGGAGGCGTAGGTGTGAGCTGCGCTGTGAGCGCAGCAAGAAAGGTTAGAGAGAAGCTGCTCGCAATAGCAGGGTTCATGCTGGGCGAGAACCCGGCAAATCTCGATATTGTGAACGGGCTCATATTCTCAAAAAACTTGCCCCAGAAGGCGATCCCATTGCATGCCGTTTGCGGTGCCACGTTGTACCACTCGCTGATACTGCCAAAGGAGATAGAGCCAACGCTCAGTGCGACTTCGGTGGCTGGAGTCACCTCGGGAAGTCTACCGGATCCACATGGAAGGCTAAATAATGCTCTAACTTACGCAAGCAGTGCGCATGTAGCTCTCGTGGAAGTTGATGATGAGACGGGAAAAGTGAAGGTGTTGCGATACGTCGCCGTTGATGATTGTGGAAGACAAATAAACCCGATGATTGTCGAGGGTCAGACTCATGGCTCGATTGCACATGCCCTCGGGTGGACTTTGTTCGAAGAAATAAGATATGCCGAAGAGGACGGCCAACTTTTATCTTCGTCGTTTGTAGACTATCTTGTCCCCTCTGCGACCGATCTCCCGACATTTGAGGTTGACAAGATAGAGACTTACTCTCCCTTTACCTTGCTGGGTTCGAAGGGAGTTGGTGAGGGCGGCTCGATGCCGGTCATGCCTCTGATAGCCGCCGCGATAGAAGACGCATTGGATGTGCCGGTTACGACAAGAGCGATCACTAGAGCGCATCAATCACCGGAGAACGTGTGGAGATTTGTAAGAGGAAAGTAAACACCGAGGGAAAGCTGGAAAAAGAAAGAGAGGAGGAGTAAAAAATCACCAATATTCAGCTGATCCATGTTAGTGTCCTTCAGGGGAACACTTTTTTCTCTTCAACTCGGTCGTCAAAAAGAAAAGACAATGATCCCTTTTCATTCCGTGTTCAATCTGAGCTGATCTTCTGCTTTCTGTAGATATCGTATATCTTGCAGTCCAGATTCCCAACCAAGTTATCCGAAGCCCTGAGGCGCGCGATTACTTCAGAGGCAAGATATTTTTCCGCGTCACTCCTAGTTTCGAACTCGTACACACCTACGAATTCACCAGAGAGATCGTTTCCAGCCCAAGTTTTGGAGATGAACCCCTTCTGCGACGCAATCAATGGCACAATCTCCCTAGTGCGAGCTTCCTCTTCATCGACTCTTCCATTCCTTAGCTTAAACTTTACAACTAGCAGAACGGGCATTGGATTATTTCACGGCAATGAACAGTTTTTGGTAAAGGGGAGATAGACCCTCAAAGCACGGCGATGGCTTCGACTTCGACTCGCATTCCGGGAAGAGCGAGCTTCTTCACTTCGACGACAGTCTGGGCTGGGAGCTCTCCTTTGAAGTACTCTGAAGACACTTCACCAAACGTTGCAAGATTACCCATGTCCATTAAGTAGGCGTTCACCTTCACAACGTTATGAAAGCTTCCTCCTGCTTCTTTCAGAACTGCGGCGATACCTTCAAAAGCCATCTTGCATTGTGCTCTAAAGTCCGAGTCGATCACTCTTCCCTCTCTGTCGATCGATGCCTGTCCAGAAACGAAGAGAAGTTTCTTCCCTTCTTCCACGAGTATTCCTTGTGAAAAACCGAAAGCATCGCTCCTGAATAGTGAATTTGGGGATAACGATTTTCTGATCAAAGCGCAGTTCATCTATTTCCTACATTTGCAAAGCAATTTTACAAAAATGATCGCAATATATCCTTTCCAGCCTCTCTCAACATTCCAAGCTGATCCTTTGAACCCATCACAAATTTGATTTCCTGAACTCCCGCGCTTCGATACTCTTCAATTTTCTTCACGCAATCTTCCAACGTACCACAAATGGACCACCGCTCCACAGTTTCTTCGTCAACGGGATTTGCAAAATAGCCTTCTATCATTTCCCTGATCTCCCTTCGCGCCCTCTCTTTGTCCGAGTTGACGTTGAGCCAGCACTCAATTGCCCGGAAGATCCGCTCGGGGTTACGTCCATGCTTGCGCGCTAGGACAGATATCAATTTCGATTTCTCGCGAAATTCGTCTGGGCGAATCATAATCGTGAACCAGCCATCGCCCAGCCTCGCTACCCTGTCGAAGGCACCAACATAAGCTCCTCCTTCCTCCGTGCTTCTCGTGTAACCCGGGGTTGCCGAAATTGTCTTGTCTTGGGCTCCTGGAACCCACATTCCAGCTGCTATCCAAATAGGGGGAGGACTCTGGACTGGAAAGTATTCAATTTTGACTCCTCTCATGTGGTAGATCTCGCCATCGTGATTCAAGATCTCGCCACTCCAGAGTTTCCTCAGTATCTCGACGTTTTCTTCTAAGGCCTTACCCCTTTTCTTCGTGTCTATCCCTACAAGCTCGGCTTCCTTTGCAACTCCGGTTGGTGTCCCGCCGCCTGTTCCAAGTGTGAGGATCGTCCTCCCATTTGATAGTTGATCAAGTGTTGCCCAAGCAAGAGCTAGAAGTATCGGATTTCGCAGATGAGGCTGGATTATCGAACCACCGAGTGTGATTTCACTTGTTCTCGATGCCACAGCTCCCAGTATGGTCATAGGTTCATATCTCGGGCTGTCTATCAAGCTGTCCCCCGCCCAAACTGAAGAAAATCCCAGATCTTCCGCGATTTCGGCAGCTCTGATCATATCCACAGGAGGATAGTTCTGAAGAAATACTGAGGCGCGATTGTTGAGAGATACTCCGAATCTAAGGGAGGCGTAGGAGGAGTAGGAAGATTTGAAGAATTGTGTGGACATTTAACTCCAAGTAAAAATTACAAACAACTTCTCAGCCAAGATAAGCGTTTTGGATGAAAGTGAAATCAAAAAGAAGAAGCGATGTTACATTTGCCCGTCTCTTACTGAGTTTTTCGTTTTTTGT
>CADDZS010000082.1 GCA_902812485.1 archaeon | reverse complement strand
AGGCAAGGAAATGAAACGCAGTTTTTGGGGGAAACTACTTCAGGTGAACGTATCTTTATAGAGAGAGGATAGCAAAATCTAAGAAAAGCGGAGGGAGAAGAATCTAGCCCTACTTGGAAAAGGTTTTCTCTCTCGGGCGTTCTCTCTCTTTCTTCTTTTTTCCTCTCCTTTTAGCTTCTTCTTCTTCTTACTCCTCTTCCGCTTTCATTCAAGCTTCTCTTACGCTTTCAAGGGTCGAGACAGCAGACCAAATCGTGACCCTGCTGAAAGAAGGCATGTTTGGATCTTGACTAACTTCTTCTAGAATTGAAATAGAGTTAGCCGCGCGTATCCCGATTGGAGTCTTCGGGTCGGTGAGCGTGTTTATTGCATCTTTAACAATTTTGCGAATATTTCTCGGCGTTATGTTGCTTTCGACTACTTGCTGCAAAGTCGCTAGAGCCTTTTGGACTTTTTCTTCATTTTCGATCCGTTTCTTCTCGCGCTTCTCAGCTGCGGTTGACATTTTAGTAAAGACATCTCCAAGGAGGACTGCCATACGGCTTTATCGTCCATAGAATATAACTCTTATTGGAGAAAAAGGGGTGCTCCTTTACACTCTTTCGCGTTTCTCAAAAAGAAAATTGAAGAGAAACATAATTTCTAAAAAACCTAACACGTGTCTTTTCCACCCACTTCCTTCCTTGCTTCCTACCTATACATCCATTCGCTCTCTATACACCCGAGCCGAATTCTTTTGGTACAAAACATATCAAGAGAATGTGGTGGTGAGCTGGCGACGCCGGCTGAAGAAAACTAGGCATCGAGATAGCTCCTCCTTGCAAGGATTGCAATTTCGTAAAACAAGCGGCAAGAATTGGTCGAAGCGAACTGAGAAGAAGCATCATTACTTAGTTAAGGACGAATCTTGGAATTATGTAGGAGCCGTTTTTTCCTAAAGATTGTTGCTCGAGGCCCCTCTCTCTTTCTCTTCTTCCTCCTCCCCCTCCCTTTAAGATCGTCTTCCGAGATTTTTCTCGATTATGCACACACACAAATAGCAGACAGGAAACGAGCCAGAATTGCTTTCCCTTTTAAGATCTCAATTTGAGCGATTCATAGCTTCCCTTTTTTCTCCTCCTCTCTTTGAGTGATATATCTTTCTTTTTTGGAAAGTCGGGTAGGCCATTTCAGATCAAGACATTGATGGGAGGGATAAAAATGAGGAAGGGAAAAATTATCGCCTCCTCTTTTCTCCCCCTACTATTTTTTCCGAGTTCTCCTTTCTCCTCCTTCGAGTATCAAAGACTCGACCGCGCTATGATAGCTTCTTCTAGAAAATTTTTGTTGCCCTCATTTTGAAAATCGGGGGACAATTGTGAGTGATTTCGCGGAAAATTTGAATGGGAGATATCTTTCTGGAGCCTTGTTCAAAGACTTGTACGGATTGTGCAAAAATGCAAGTTTAAAGTCGCTCAGAATCTTCTGAATTTGGTTGAAGGAAGGAAGGAAGGAAAGAAAGAAAAGGAGTGTGAAGTGAGAGAAAAAATGGCACTGAAGAATCGGAGCCGGGTTGAAATTCTCTACGACATCGTGTCGTCCGCGCGGACTGCTGCGAAGAAGACCCATTTGATGTACAAATCAAACCTTTCTTTCAAGCAGCTCGACCTTTATCTTGAATACATCCTCCAACATGGATTGCTCGAAGAGAGGTTCAATGATGATGATGGGGGAAAGCTTTATGTTTTGACGAACAAGGGGAACGAGTTTCTCCGGCTCTTCGAACATCTTCGAAGTCTCCTCCCCATGGCAGGTAAGTTTGCGTCCGGAGAAGAACAGCCCCTTGGATCTGAAACCTCTTCAATGAGTAGCAGTGTAAAACGACTAGAAAACGAAGAAGATCTCCAAGAAGTGACTAGAGAGGAGCAAGAAGAAGAAGCGGCCATCTCTCTAGCAAAGCCAGCCTTTGTTTACTAGTGCAATGGCTGGAAAGCGAAGGAGCCCCCGCGACTATTTTTTACATCAAAAATTCGAGAAAGGAGAGTACAGGGGGCGTTGCTTTTTTACTCTGCAAATGAAGGCGTGAGGTTGGGTGTCTCTCTCCCCCCTTCCCTCTTGTTTTCCTTTCCTTTCAATCTCTAGATGGGATCGATTCACATCTTTGATTGTCTTCGGCTTCTGATCGTGCATCCTTAGCCGCATTTCAATATATTGAGATATGGTTGAGATCTTCCGTGTACCACCGTGGAAATCTCATTCTCGTTCCTTTTGCGGGTGAATAAGGAAACAAATTGACAAAAGCTCGTGGAAGCCTTGCCATACTTGCGGTCGGAGTAGTGTCTCTTCTGGCCGGGCTCTTCGTGACAGAGACTCATCTGATCGTCGGGCTGGGTAGCTTATTCGTCTCTGGGGTGATCATCACACTTTCATTCATACTAAGGGAAATGGAAAGCGGAGTCGAAGCAACAGTGTTCAAGGCATACGCTTACTTCTTCATAGTCATCGGAGTATTCGCGGTTGCAGTAGCTAGCTTTGCAGGAAGCAAGGCTTTATTTCTGGCAAGAGTAGAATCGAATTTTGACCTGTTCTTGGAGATCGCCCTAATTCTAACAATTTCTTCGACTGCCTTGATAGCTTACGAAATGGCTGAGATGCTCTATTCCATGTCGCCGAAATCCGGCTAATCGAACAAAAAAAGCCAAAGCCATTCCAAGAGTGCGGATGCGCTTGTAAATCGACTTTTCGGCGTTGCTCCCTTTTTGTTCTCTCCCTTCCTCTCTTGACATAGCGAAGCGGGGAGGAGGAAGGAGAAAGGGTAGGTGCCTTTGTTTTGCTTATTGAGTTGTGCGGGAAAAACCGAAGAATGCTTTTATCTTTCTAGTCGAGTGAGAAAGAGTGTGCGTGAGAAGTTTCGAAAATGTTCCCCAAGGAGTTTCAATATGCTTCTCCTAGGAGCGTTCAAGAAACTGTGCAACTTCTCAATAGATTTGGTACTGAAGCAAAGATACTCGCCGGCGGTCAAAGCCTGATTCCGCTCATGAAGCTCAGGATTGCGTCGCCAAAGTATCTGATAGACATCAATCGCATACGAGACCTCGAGTATGTGCGCGAAAGTGGAGAATTTCTTCTCATCGGGGCGCTAACAAGGCATCACACCCTTGAAAGATCAGAGCTTGTGAAGGATAAGGTTCCAATCCTAAGCGAGACCGCCTCCTCGATCGGCGACCCCCAAGTGAGAAACTTGGGAACAATAGGAGGATCCATAGTGCACTCAGATCCAGCAGGAGACTGGGGTGCGACTATGATTGCGCTCAGAGCATCCTTCAACGTCAAGAGCTTGCGCGGCGAGAGAAGTTTGGATTCGGATCACATATTTTCTGACACGCTCACCTCTTCTCTTTCTCCAGATGAGCTCCTGACCGAGATCTCGATTCCAATTCCTCCTAGAGATCGGAGTGGAGGGGCATACGAAAAATTCGAAAGAAAAGTAGGCGATTTTGCAACTGTGGGAGCTGCTGTGCAGATCACATTGGACAAAGCGAAGAAAGCTTTCGAAAAGATAGGCATAGGCCTCACTTCAGTTGCCCCAACGAGCATGAGGGCTCGAAGAGCAGAAGAGTCGCTTCTCGGTCGGGATGTTACCCTCGCCAATCTCGACGAAGCTGCCACAATAGCTTCAGAAGAGGCAAGACCAATTGATGATGTGCTTCGAGGATCGGCGGAATTCAAACGGGCGATGACGAAGGTGTTTTTGAAACGTGCACTGATCAAAGCTGCTGGACGAGCTGGAGTGATCGAAATTGAGTGAGAGAGGTGCTAGTAGCAGCAGTAGCAGGGAATCAAGCCCTCCGCATTCCACAGAGGCTGGAGGTCGGAGTGGTGGGAGTAGTAGCAAGAGGAAGAAGAAGAAGAGCGTATCAGGAGCGCAGTCTGGGATCTCTGATCTTGAAGCCGCTCTGAGCGGACGCAAGACGATCCAGGTAAAGGTCAATGGTCGCGTGTATCAGCGCGAAGTCGAGCCTCGACTTCTCCTAGTCGATTTCATAAGAGATCATCTTGGGCTCAAGGGTACTCACATAGGTTGCGATACTACAAACTGCGGAGCCTGCACGGTGATATTGGGCGGAAAATCTGTAAAGTCTTGCACGATGTTCGCAGTTCAAGCCGACGGAGAAGAGATTCTCACAATCGAAGGGCTTGCGAATGGGAAACAACAAGAGCTTCATCCAATTCAAAAGGCGTTCTGGGACAATCATGGTTTGCAGTGTGGATTTTGCACACCTGGGTTGATAATGCAAGCATACTGGCTACTAACGAGCGAGAATCCAAATCCAACTGAGGAGGAGATAAGGCTCGGGATATCAGGGAATCTTTGCAGATGCACTGGATATCACAACATAGTGAAGGCGATCCAGTCTGCGGCAACCATGCTTCGATCTGCAAGAGCACAAGAACAAGTTGTGGTCACTGCGAGGGAAGGAAGAAGGTGATTTGTAGAAAGAATGGCAGTCGCAACTTTTTTTGGAGCTAGGGTGAACCGCCGAGAAGACCCGAGACTCGTCACCGGCAACGGCTTGTACACTGCAGATGTTGTGCTTCCAAACATGGTGCATGCAGCCTTTCTCCGCAGCCCCTACGCTCATGCTAGGATCAAATCGATAAACACGGAGAAGGCGAAAGCTCTTCCCGGGGTTATAGTCGTCGTGACAGGCAAGGACATTGCCTCGAAGCTGAATCCTGTGCCCTGCGCGTGGCAGCTAACCAACGCCGAAATCAAAGTTCCAAAATACTATCCACTCGAAATCGACAAAGTGAGATACGTAGGAGATCCAGTCGCTGTCGTGGTCGCCGAGACTCCGTATCAGGCGGCAGATGCTCTTGAAGCCATCGAAGTCGAATACGAGCCGCTCCAAGCAGTCGTAGATCAGGAGAGTGCTTGCAAACCGGATGCCCCGCTTCTCTACGACAACGATGTTCCAAACAACCTAGCGTTTCACTGGAAGATCTCCAGCGGCGACGTTTCAAGGGCCTTCGCGGAAGCCGAAGTAACAGTCAAGGAGCGGCTCGTGAATCAGCGCCTTCTTCCAACTGCGATAGAACCGAGAGGAGCCCTCGCACAGTACAATCCAAGCAAAGACGAGCTCACTGTTTGGATCACTTCCCAGAATCCCCACGTTCACAGACTTTTGCTCTCTCTAATGACTGGAATTCCTGAGCACAAGATCAGGGTAATTTCCCAGGATGTTGGAGGAGGGTTTGGGAGCAAGATCCCATGCTACGGCCCTGAAGCGGTGGTGGTCCTTCTAGCAAAGGAACTCCTCCTACCTGTCAAGTGGATCGAGGATAGGAGAGAGAACTATGTTTCTACAATACACGGAAGGGATCACGTGGAGTATGTGGAGCTCGCAGGTAAATTTGATGGGACGATTACTGGAATCAAGGTGATCACCTACGCCAACCTGGGGGCTTGGCTCTCCACGGCGGCGCCTGGAGTGCCGACCATCCTCTTCGGAACGATGCTCAGCGGCCCCTACAAGATCAAAAATCTCGAGTGCGAAGTCTTTGGCGTGTTGACCAACACGACTGCAGTCGACGCATATCGCGGGGCTGGAAGGCCTGAAGCGACGTTCATCTTGGAGAGGATTGTCGATATCTTTGCACGCAAGATAAACATGGATCCGTCTGAGGTGAGGATCAAAAACTTCATCCCTCGAGACGCCTTTCCATACACCACTCCAACAGGGCTTACCTACGACAGCGGAGACTACGAAGGCACTCTCAGAAGGGCACTCGAAATATCAGGATACAAGGATCTCAGGGAAGAGCAGGCGGCGCGGCTCAAGTCTTTTCTTCAAGAAAGCACTGAGACGGGCAAAAGGAAGAGGACAAAAGAGAAACTCATTGGAATCGGGCTCTCAAGCTATGTCGAAGTCTGCGGACTGGGGCCCTCTTCCATTGTGCGCTCCACAGGATTTGCCCTTGGACTCTGGGAGAGCGCGACCGTTAGGGTTCATCCAAGCGGGAAGGTGAGCGTTTTCACCGGCGGCCATCCTCACGGACAGGGAGAAGAAACGACTTTTGCTCAGATAGTCGCATCCGAGCTCGGAGTGAATTTGGAGGACGTGGAAGTAGTTCACGGAGACACGGACAAGGTTCCCTTCGGGATGGGAACTTATGGGAGCAGAACTACTCCCGTCGCAGGAGGCGCGATAGTCTTCGCTTGCCGCAAGATTAAGGAAAAGGCGAGGAAGATCGCGGCCCACCTTCTCGAAGCAAGGGAGGACGACATCGTGTTTGACTCAGGCAGGTTCTATGTCAGAGGGAGCCCTGGGACTGCAAAGACTCTTGCTGAAGTGGCTTGGGCTAGCTACGGGGCTGGAAGCTCGGAGCTCCCAAGCGGGCTCGAGCCGGGGCTTGAGAACACAACTTTCTATGATCCACCAAACTTTGTTTTTCCTTTCGGGACTCATGTCTGCGTCGTCGAGGTTGACACTGAGACTGGCCAGGTGAAGATCAAGAAGTATGTCGCAGTGGACGATTGCGGTAAACAAATCAATCCAATGATAGTCGAGGGCCAAGTGCATGGAGGAATAGCTCAGGGGGTTGCGCAAGCCCTCTGGGAGGCAGCAGTGTACGACAAGGACGGGAACCTTGTGACGAGCACGCTTTCTGACTATGCTGTCCCAACTGCTTACGAGCTTCCAAGCTATGAGACAGCTTCCACTGAGACTCCTTCTCCCCACCATCCCCTTGGGATAAAGGGGGTGGGTGAAACAGGGACGATCGCCTCGACTCCGGCCGTCGTCAACGCAGTTTGCGACGCCTTGTCTAATTTTGGTGTGAAAAACATAGATATGCCGCTCGTCCCAGAAAAGATATGGCGTATTCTGAGTAGCAGCAGCCCACGTCTAGAATCCCCATCCTCCACCACCAGCCCGTCATAGAGCCGAGCTTAGTGCGTCCTTCACAGAATAAGGAGCAGGCACTTCGAGTCCAGCTCGTTCGAACTGGCGAGAGACCATGCTAGGATCGAGCTCTTGCGGATAGGTGTACTCCTTGCTTACTTGCCGCAAAAGTTTTGGAGCAAACCCGGTGAGGGCAGAGTAGGGCTCGATCAGTTTTGTGCGATCGAGTTTCGCCATTTTGTCTAGGGACTCGAGAAAAATTTTTCTGATCTTATCCAGATTTGCGGGGCTTGAGCTTTCTAGCTTGCTTGAAACCCCAAGGGCACAGCAGATGTGCTCTCCCAACTCACTGTATCTTGCCAAGCGCGAAAACTCATCTGATCTCCTTGCGAGCAAAATGCTTGCATAAGGCTCCCACATACACGCTCCTTGAACCAGCCGAGAGGAAGCGCCGTGGATCATCTCGCTTGGACTCGAAGAGTAAGCGACTCTGCTCAGCTTGGGGAGCAGTGTTTTCTTGACACAGGATCTCATCAAGAGCTCCATTGTGGAGAGTTTAGTCGAAGCGATCAAAGGCCCGGCTTCTTCTCCTTCTCCTCCTCCTACTTCTTTCTTCCTCCTTTTACTTCTCGAACCTCTCATCCTGTAATTTTCTTTGGAGACGACCAAGCTCGATCCACCAGAGCCTGCGGGAGCGATGATTTTGATAGGAGCTCCGATCGAGTAGAACATGAACTCTGTTAGTATTGGTGAGATTCCAAGATCGAGCCTGAAAACAGAGAGATCTCTCATCACCTCGATTCCGTTTGCGTAGATCCTAAGATCTGCATTCAGATCGAGTCTGTCTTTCAGAAGTCTCTTGAACTCGACAACATATGGATATTCTGCCGCGTTTGTGAACCCTAGCCGAATCCATCGCTTGATCTTTTTCCTGCTCCCACCACTCCTACTATCCTTACTCCATTCTCCCTTGAAATTCAGCATCACATTGACATTTTTTCCTATCCCGAGAGGGGACCTTGAAACTAGGCCCTCTTTTTCCATCTTTGAGAGGACTTCCGAGACTCGGCTCCTTGAGAAGCCGCTCTTTGAAACAAGAGCCGCCTGATATTCCTTGCCGCCACTTTCCTTCAAAATCTCGAGAAGCGCTTGCTCGACTCTCCCCATTTCTGAGCGTACTCTCCCCTTGTCTTCCTTCCTTCCTTCCTTCCTTTCTTGCTTACTTACTTCTTTCCTCCATATTGTGAGACAATCATATATACACCATTCGTCCAAGAATCCGAACACGTGTTCGGATTTCTCATGAAGAAAGAAAGGAGCACCGACAGCGAGGAAAGGAAGGCCTCCAAGCCGCCTGTAGGCGTGTACATAAGAGAGTCGACTGGGCTAGTCAAGAACGTTTCATTCTTGGATGCAGTGGCGATAAACGTGAGCTACATGTCTGTTGGATCAGCTCTCGCGCTTATTGGGTTCACAATGCTTGCTCTCCCGACGGTCAATGGGGTAAATCTTGTCGCAGGCTCTGCAATTGCTGCGGCTCTTGCTATCCCTCAGATGGTGGTTTACACGATGATGCAAAGAAGAATCTCGAGAACCGGCGGAGATTATGTCTGGCTTTCGAGATCGTTGGGGGGCTTCCTTGGGAGCACGCTCACATTCATGGGTATCACACTAGAGACTATGCCTTATCTTGCTCTTATCGCGCTTTCTGCCGTGTTTGCAATTGGCTCGGTAGGATCCTTTCTTGGCTACTCAGCTATGTCTTCGCTTGCAGTGCCGGGGGAAGCTCCAAGTCTCCAATTTCTCCTTGGGTCGGCCATCGTCGCAGCCTTAATCGGGGTTAACATACTCAGGCCAAGGATCGGATACAGGATAATCTCCATATTCTGGATAATTGGGATTTTGGCTATAGCGGCTTCAGTGCTCTCGATCGCGTTTGCGGGGAGGCAAGGCATCTCAAACTACATCGATTCGCTCAAGATTTCAGGCACTACATATGAGTCTATTTCAGACTCGTACAAGGGTTCGAGCGACTTTGATTTGGGAGCAACTCTACTCGTTCTCCCATTCTTCGCCCTCTTCAGCTACCCATGGTTCAATGCGGCTCCATCTGTTGGCTCTGAGCTCAGGGGACAGAGAGCAATTAGATGGAACGTGCCAATATCTCTTCTAATCGCATTCCTCATCCTAACAATTCCGTTTGCGACAATGTATTTGGTCGGAGGGTTCGCGTTCACAAATGCAGCACTTTCAAACTCGAATCTTGTGAACAACTACTCATTCAACTTTTGGACTCTTGCGATGGGGGTCTCAAGCGGGAATTTCCTCCTCGAGCTCTTTATCGGGGTAGGCTGGATCGTCTTGACGCTTGCGGTGCTTGCTTTTGGAATAATAACAATCTCAAGATATCTTCTCGCTCAAGCTTTCGATCGATTTCTCCCAGAGAAGATTGCTTATGTGAGCCCGAAATATGGCTCTCCAGTTCTAGCACACATCTTGGATCTTGTCGTCACCATCGCACTCATTGGGCTCGCCTCCTTTCTCTATGGAACTATTTCTTCACTCTACGGAGCCGTCGCAGCATCAATGATTTACTTTGCTTTTGTGGGTGTGGGCGCAGTAGTTTTCGCGATTCGACACGGCTCTGAATTTGGAGGAAGAAAAGGAATTGGTGGAAGGATTGTGCTCGCCCTAGCTGGATCGCTTCAAACTCTTATCTTCGCATTCCTCGCATTCGAATTTTTCGCATATCCCAAGGTGTGGGGAGGAAATTCACTCGCATATGGTTACATTGTGGCTACTTTCATTGTGGGAGTGATCGTGTATTTTGTTTCAAAGAGCATCCACGCAAAGAGGGGCATCGACATCTCCATTGCGTTCATGGAGATTCCACCAGAGTAAGGAGGAGGAGAAAAAGATATACTTGGTCACGTACTTTTCTTGCCTATAGGAGGCATTAATTCTTAGGTGAATAGCCCTCTGACTAACGCGATGCTTTGGAGAGGAGTACAAAAGTCAACAGCATACTCAAGGAGTGCGTGCACCAAGAGTACCAATGTTCTTTCAAAAAGTGCTTTAGACTTCTCGACATACACCTTTTTGTGAAGCAGTTTCCCTCTCTCTTCCTCCCCCCCAACTTCCTTTCTTTTCCTACTTGCAACGAAACTATTACGTGCTTACTTGCTGGCTGATCCAATTCGCAGTTTGAGTAAAGGAAGTATCCAACAGGTTGAATCCACCGTAGCTTGCGGCATTGTCAACAAAGCAGGGAAGTACTGGTATTCCACCTTGGGCTTGAGTTAACGACACAAGCAGCTCGCAGGCTTGCAACATCGTAGAGTCACTTGAAGTTATGTAGGCGTCAAGTGTCTGAGGAGTTTCTATCTCAGTTATGATTCTCGTGATCCCCTGAGATGTATACAATTTCAATGATTGGTTGAATCCAGCAGTATAATCTTGCCCCGGCGGCGGAAAGCGTATCGTCCCGATCAGGTCAGTGCCTGCTGGGATCGCTCCTTTAGCCGTAGGATCATCTGCAACGAATGCGATTTCAGTCCAACCCATGTCCTTGAGATTTGTATAGGCGTTGAGGCACGCCTGAAGCCCGTTTGAGCGATAGTAAGGCAACCAGTTTTCTATTTGGATGTGGGTCGTAACTCCGATGGAAAGCATGTTTTGGGCGACTTGTTGATACGGATATGTCGTGTCATTAACTGCAATGTGTGGCCAGATGTCAGCGCCAGTGTTTGCAAGTTCCTTGATAAACTCGCCATAAGTCATTTTGCTAGTAGAAGTTGGTATCACACTGTTCCAATTAGTCATCCCGCGCCAAGTATGGAAGATACCTGCAGGCTTTCTTGCTTGCGCCCATGAGAGCAATTGCTCTGGCGTCTGGGAGATTTCCCAAGGCTTCCCGTCTTCGACATCAAAGCAGGTTATTTCGGCATAGCTTAGTTTTGAACCAAATCCAGTTGAGCCAGTCGACACGCTAGACGAGGTAGGAGTCGTGGTGCTCTGTTTCGAAAGAGAGTCGTAAATTCCGACACCACTGACTACCCCAGCAACCGCGGCAACAGCGATGATCCCAACTTTCTTGAGAAAGTCTCTCCTAGTTGTCCGTTGCATTTTCTCTTTGTCGCCGATAAGCCTATCTTTGCATTTTTTTGAATCTTTTTGAACCCGTATACTTCGCCAGTGCGGAATTTTTGGTTGTTGTCTTTCTCTTAGAGTTTCAGATTTATATGGCGAGCCTTTTGTTCTAAAGAAACACGCTCTCTCTATAAAAAGTAGATTTCAAGAAGTCCTATCCTTGCAGATTGATTAAG
>CADDZS010000081.1 GCA_902812485.1 archaeon | reverse complement strand
CCTAAAGACTCTGTCGGGAGGATTTAGAGTTTCACACTTGCGATCTCAGTTCCCCATGAAGAATCTTGGACTTCATACTGACCTGCAACCCAGACAATAGAATGATGAACAGGATCCATCTGAGCTGAAAAGTAATCCCCGTATCTTCCGTCCGCGTCATAGTACTGACCCAAAAGAACTGTCACCGGTAGCTTCCAAGTCCCGGCACCTTGTGTTACAGACTGCCCTGAGACAGCGATGCTCGGGTAAGTCGTGCTATTTGAAAACCCAAAGACAACAATCATGCCAGCATTTCCCGTGAAGCTGAGTGCAGGATAGTAATAGTAGACTCCAGATTTTGCTAAGTCGAAATCCTGCTCTACAGACGGTTTCGTCACATTTAGTTCGATGAGCCGTGCGCAGGATCTTTCAGAGTTGTCGTGCTTTGGGACGCACCCGTCCTCGAAAGTGAGCCATATTGTCCCTTTGTAGAAAGCCGCATCCTGCATGCGACCGTCATCGACGTTTATGAGAGAGCTTGTGCCCTTCTGGGGTGCGTTTGGCGGCTCGCGGGCAAAAGCTATCGAAAGGGTTGTAACGCTCACATGAACTTTTGACACCCCAGGGAGGCCAGTGAGATCGAAGAGGTCGATCGAGCTCACTCCCCCGGCCTGATCGCTCACGAAGTACATCGTCTTTTCAGAGCTATAGTTGTGAACCGGGTGGACTGAAAAATCAGAGCTCTGCTCGGAAGCATAGTGAGGGTTGCTCGAGCCTGAGATTAGGTCTTGCTTGTTGATTGCAAAGAAATAGGAAGAGACTCCGCCGTTTAAGTATATGTTCGCGGAAATCGCGAGCTTATCCTTGCTTAAGCCCATAGTCGGCTGGTCGGTGAAGGCATTAGAGTTTGAGGTCGTAGAAAGGACGTAGATGTACCAAGTTCCAGTTGGATCCCAAGTCTTCGTTGTAGCAATCCAAACCTTGTTGTTGTAAAAATCGGCTACGCTCATGAAAAAATGACCGCTGAGGAAATCGTACTCGATTCTTGGGTCACCAATAAAATCACTCGTGCCGAGAAATGAGGAGAGAGATAATTCCTTGACTAAAGTCCCGTTCGTGTACCAAATCTCTACAGCTGCGTTTATCACCTCTACGACATCAGTGTTACCCGTCGCTGACTGGACATCAGGCGGGTAGAGTCCGCCTTGATTCTCGTCAAGGCCTGTTATCTCTTGGAGAACTGAAATTTTCTTGTCTGGAGACGGCTGGGTGGCCTGGGTAGACAACTGATTCGAAAGACCTGTGTCAGTGCCACGGGCCGCACCAATTGTTCCTAGATTTGGAGTGGCCTGTGGTTGGTGGTAGGAAGACGGCTGCAGAGAAGCCAAGCTGGCAACGAAAACCATCCTTGGTGGACTAAGTGTTTGAACTGATGGGTCTGAAGAAGCGAGCACCTGATTCGTCGAATATGCACTTGCATAAGAGGCCGAAGGTATCGAAAACAGGAAAAGAAGCGAAGATGCGCACAACAAGAATGCTATGAGAAAGTCCTGAATCTGATTCATTCCCTTAGGAGATTTCGAGACGTGAGAAGACATGATAGAGGATGCGGTTGACTGAAGAGACTTTAAGTGTTGCGATGAGTGGGATTTATTTCGAGCTTGACGGAAATTAGTTCAAAAAATTCAATCCGGATTGAAATTACTCTTCGAAAATCGTCATTGTGAAAGCAAAAAGATGAGAAGCGTATCGAATGAAAGGAGTCAAAACAAAAGAAACTGGTTCTTTTTTGGGTTAAAGTGGAAATTAGATTAGTGATCTATCATCCAACCTCGCAAAGGATCTTTTTCTATCATTTCAAGGAACAATTAGGCCCGAAATATTTCGATTATCGATATATCACGGTAAGGATCGAAAGCCATTTATATGAAATAGATTGTGAGTCGAGATGGCGGATACATATGCCAAGAAATCTCATGTCAAGAAAAATATCCTTCGCAACAATCGCAGTCTTCGCAACACTTTTCCTCTTCGCGTCTCCTGGAGTAATTGCTTCGGGCTATTCGCAAAACAACAACGCAACCCCAGCGCTGTATGCTGGTCAGACTGGACCAATTCATTGGACTCGCTTAGCACCTTCAGTGTCAAGGCCTACCTCGGTCAATTGCGCAGTGAAGCCTTTCTGTAGCTATGTCACAGATATCAGCGCGAACGATCTCAACATCGTCCAAGGCGGCAAAGTAGTTGGTACACTGACTCTATGTGGTGCTCAGGGCGGCGCAGCGTACGATCCGAAGACCCAGGAAGTCTTCGTTGGTGACTACGGATGCGGTCAAGTCGACGTAATCAATGCAACTACGAACACATTGGTCACTTCCATTACGGGCCTGCCATTCCCATTCGGAGTTGTATACTCTACAAAGAGTCACATGATCTACGTGACCGAGTTCGGCTCCGGAGAAGTCACTGTGATAAATCCAAAGACACTCAAAGTAGTCACAGAGATTCCTACCTGCGGGACATACCCTGAGTTCATCGATCAGGTCAACAAGGGCAACGTGTACGTAGCTTCGAGATTCAACTGCGTCGATGAAATCAATCCAAAGACGAACAAAGTCGTGAACACCGTTTCCTTTGGATCCGCATTCGTTGGAATCGCAGTCAATCAGGCAAACAAGGAAGTCTATGTAAACGATGTCGCGACCAACACTGTATACGTTCTCAATTCGACTACACTCGCAACGATAACTTCGCTCACTGGGTTCAGCAGTCTCTGGGGAAGCTTCTACAACTCAAAGACGCAAGAAGTCTACACAGACAACTACGCAACGGGCCAAGTAACGCCCATCAATGCGTCGAACGTGGTCAAGAGTCCGATCAACGTGGGGAACGGTGCTGCCGAGCCCAACTCGGGTTGCAGCGTAAAGGCCTTTGCCGAAGTACCAGGGTATCTTGAGAACACTCAGACCCTGATAAAGGCAGACACTGTGAAGAAAGTTCTCACTCTGTCGAGCGCAGTCAATCCATTCAGCTGCGGCGGAACCTAACAAACAATCACAAACAAACGAAACGAATAATTGACCTCTGAAAGACAAAAAGAGGTCTCCACCAGATCAAAGCTCTCGCGATTGCAAAACGCGGTCGCAGAGCTCTTAGTTTTTTCTTTCTTTCTTTCTTCATTATCGATTTGTGGGTGCTCTCCGCCCTTTGCCTCTTTCTCTTTACAACCGCATTCCCTTGTTTAGGGCTCAATTCGCGAGTTAACTTATTATTTGGCTTTCACTCCGTGATTGTCCGGTTCGTTGAACAATAAAGATTGACATTATCGCCAGCGTCCCTCGAAGATCTTGTGGGTAATAGATTTGTCCTGCTCGATTCGATACGTGACTCTTCTTTTCTTAAATCGAATCCCAACTATCCCGATCTGGGGCTCGGGATAGTCGACAACCCTCTTTTCTTCTTTACCACTCATTACGTTCCAGGCAATCCCACGATCCCGAGACAGTATCCGGTCAAGCTATTCTGGCTCGGGAGTCCAGCTGGAACAAACGACATGAATGACGTTTTTGGGATCAATGTTGCAGATGTCGACCCGGAAAATTTCGCTCCGGGAGTCGCTCCAAATTCCAACAACCCAGCATCGAGTTGGCTCGTGAACCCGAGACCTGTCTTGACTGCCGAACAGGCGAAGAAGGACATCATAAACTGGTTTGATGCGAACTATCCTGGAGGGGCATCGGGTGGGGTAGGTAACTCTAATGTGGGAAGCAACTCGCAGTACGGAACTCTTGGCGGCTTGGGAACAGTCGTCGGCAACGTGTCTGGAATGGAAAGCTTGGATGGTCAATTCTGGCCTGTATACGACAGGATCGACGACTCGATACTCCTGTACTTTTCAATAAAGACACCAAATGAAAACACTCTTGCAATTTACTGTTACAAGTTTTCTGACACCGAGTTAAGCTCTCCAGCGACTTCGTCGGAGTTTGTTGGAGGGCTCTCTGGCGAGGGATGGTTTGGAAGCGGCACAATAGTTGACGGTCAGGGATTCGGCCTTTCTGGAACTGGTGCCATAAACATTCTTTCCTCCCACCGCTTCTCTGTTCTTTCTCGCGATCCCTTGGTGAGTTTCGGTTTTGCCAAAGGCCAGCAAGGGGCAGTGATGCTATACAGTTTCGGAGTCTTTGGCGCAGGAACTCCAGATCACGGAGCGATGGTTGCTGGCTCGATAGTCAAGGATGTCCATGGCTCTCCGCTTTCCCCGGCTTCGCTCTCCAGCGCTGCTACCACTCCCACTCTCGGCTTGGATCTATACGGCGTTTACCCAGTCGACAAACTTGGAAGCATTTCTGCATGCCAGCCATTGGACAACGTGAGCGCTGGATTTGCATGTGTGTACAATGCTCCGTCTGAAAGGGATCTCAGAGCAACTCTTGGAGGTGGAGTCGTGATCTCTGCGATGCAGCTGAGAGTTTGTTATTTTCACCCTGGAGCAGAACGAATCTCATTTGGAATGAATCCTCTGAGAACTAGTCAAGGAATGGAAATTATTGGGACGTGCAGGCCTCAGTTTACGACATATCCAGACGGCCTGCCAAAAATGTTGTATGCGAATTTTTCCTTTGACCAGTATCTTAACCTTGGATACGAGTATTTCTCTGAGGACATACTTTCTCCGAAACTTCAGGATCGGATAGTAACTTTCGGCATGACGCAACCCATTATCATATACTCATACGGAAAGAGGAAAGCAAGGTTGAAACTCTCATCACCGTCTCCTACCAATGTTCCGGATCCCACGGTTAGATTTGCACCCGTCAGAATTCAGGAATACTACAACGTCGACCCGAACTCGAAACTATTCAACTTCTCATCAAATGGAGGATCGATCGTGCTCGACCAGAAGGGTAATCTCTTCACTGGGATCGTGAACGCAGATGTTACGCTCAAAGATCTTCCTCCCGTCTCCCAGATCATTGTTCCAGGCAAATTCTCTTCCGATGCCGGCTTCTTGATCGAGTTGTATTGAAAAGTGGTCCGTGTAAATTACACCAAACAGGAGGTGGATTACCTCACTGTGTTGGGAAGAGCCCTCACGCCAAACGATGTAATATATCCGGCCGCAAGTATTACAGGGCCAATAAGGGCCACGACCACAACTGACTGGAAGGGGCAACCCAACTTCAAGGAGCTAGCGTTGAATTTCAAGATTGGAAAGGAGGGCACATCAAGGATAAGCGGAGGTCTTGTGATCAACTTCCTCGTCATCGACCCCATAGAGGGAGAAATCATACAAAGTCTAGCCATTAATTCAACCCCGATAGCCGGCCCCGCCACCGTCCGATTCTTCATAGCCAACGGATCGGCAACTGCTTGGGTAAACGGCGTCGAAACTTCTCTTGGGAGTATGAACGTACCCTCAAAATGGCAGGTTCAACTCGTCCTTTCAGGCTCTAACCCTTTCTTTCCAATAGAAGGAACATACGAGGCAAAAGAATGAGCTCTTCTTCTTCTTTACCTCCCTGATTCGATCTCCAAAGAGATGGAAGAGGGGAAGGAAGGAAGGAAGAAGAGAGCAGAAGGAGGAGAAGTGGATCACCACTTCAATCTTTGTGATTCCTCTACTTTTGAGAGTGCAAGGAACCAAGGAGGGGGGAGGAGAAAACTGTTGAGAGCCAGTCAGCCTGCAATGCAACTAATCCATGAGCCGAAGGCGGCAGAGATGAAAGTCCTGATCCCCCTACAAAGTTCCCGCAAAGAAGATTCGACGTGGAACTGCTATATCAACGTGCTTTTGCGTTTCCAGCCCCGCTGACTTGTCATCTCAAAGATTTACGCCTCGACTCCTCTTCCGTTCGGAAATCTGATACTGGCAATGTTCATAGGCTAGATTTGCATTACAGCCTTCTTCTCTCACGCTTGCTTTTGAGTGCCTTTCTTATTCCAGATCGATTTTGAGAAAAGCTCTTCAAGTTCCTGAAGTGCAGTCTCGGCTCCATGCGTAGAAATATCACGCGCGTCTAGCTTCTTTCGCCATCGTCCGAGCCAATCGTCTATCTCTGGGAGTCCTCCTTCTTCTTCTTCAGCGCCACTAGTAGGTTCGATTACATCAGCCAATGAGTGTGAGCGACCCCAAAACAATCAAAGAGTGGGAGGCATCCAATCTAATAAATCGTGAGGAGAAAAACCAAATTCTAAGAATAATTATCTATCGTTTATTTCTGGAACATTCACTTGACATTCCTAGAGTGTCTTGTTCCCTGATTTGGGAAGTTCATGTTTTGCAAAGAATTGTGTCGGGAATCCCCCAATCAATCAGTCTACCATTAGAGAGAGGAGTTTTGATTTACTTCGAGTCTCTCCTTTATTCTTCAAAAGCAAAAATAACTGAGCTTATAGAGCAGCCTTCCAAGCGTAGTAAATCAGGGCCGAAGACTTTGCAAGCTTGGGAGCTCATTTCCTTTGCCTCTCTTTTATTCAGCGTCCCAGTCCTCATCTTCTCATACTACAACATCATCCTCTTTGGGAGTGCCCTCCGCTATCCTAAATCACTCAGAACAAGTAGAGATGCTCCACTCGCAAATTATCCTCCTCCAAAGATTTCCATCCTTGTCGCGGTCTATAACGAAAAGCAAGTAATTGGACGGACCATCGATGCAATCTCAAAACTCGACTATCCGAGAGATAGAATTCAACTCATAATAGCCGATGACTCGACCGATGAGACACGTTTCATCATCGATGAAAAAGTAAGTGAGCTCAGCCGTCTTGGAATGGAATCGCAAGTCTCAAGGCGAAGCACGCGAGATGATTTCAAGGCAGGTGCGCTGAGAAGAGCTTCGAGTCTTCTAAGTGGAAAGTACGTTCTCCTTCTCGACGCAGATTCGATCGTCCCGAGCGATGTTTTGATTCGAGGACTCGAAGCTTTCGAAAATCATCGAGGAATAGAATTTGTCTCGTTCCGCGTCGGTCACTACAATAGACACAAGAATATTGTGACGAGTCTCTTTGCACTTTCTCTTGACATGGGTGACACTCTGACAAAGATGGGTTCCTACTCGCTAGGCACTCCATTCTCGTTTCAGGGAGGCTTTGTCATGATCTCTCGCGATGCCCTCGAAAGAGCTGGCTTCTGGTCGGGTGAAACTATCACCGAGGATGCAGATGTTTCCTGCAAGCTCTGGTGCCTTGGGATGAGGGGAATATACTTGAGCAACGTGAGAATAATGAGCGAAGATCCTCCCACCCTTGAAATTTGGAAGAAGCAAGCGGCTAGAGTCGCTCAAGGTTGGGCGGGTTGCTTGAGGGCACACTGGAAGACGATCATTTCAACTCGTAAGCTCTCATTCCCGAAGAAGATCGCTCTCTTTCTTGTATTCCTTGCTCCTTTCGCAAGTTTGAGCTGGATCACAGTGAATTTTCTCTCCGCTTTCTCCGTAGTTTTTGGATTGAGCGCCCCCAGCAATTCGATATTTTCAAATCCGATCTACATAGCACTTGTTTCGATTCCGACAGTATTCTACTTTGCATCCGCCCTATTCGCTCTCCATGTCCAGAAGATAGTCTCGCCTAGAAATCTCCTGATGATCCCAATGCTTTCATACATCGGAGTTTGCATGATGACCGCAAGCTCTGCTGGATTCCTGAGCGGACTGCTAGGGAAGACGGGGGAGTTTTTCAGAACTCCCAAGAACGGTCTCGGAGATCTAGAGGAGAAGGAAGAAGAAGAAGATGAAGAACTTGGCAGGGGGAAAGTCGAACAAAGAGAGCTCGGGAAGAGGACAGCCGACGATTATTTTGACTCGATCCAGCTGGATCGAGTCTCCACAGTCGAGGTGTCTCTCTCAATCCTCGCGCTAGCCTTAAGCGTCATTGTCGGGCTTCGTGGAGTAGTCTTCCTTGCAATCTCACTACTTGGTTTTGGTGCCTTGACTCTCCTCTCCGTGAACCTTCCTGAAAGGCTCTCGAAATCTAGAAGAAAGAATGGGGCTTCGAAGATTGAAACAAGCAAGCAAGAGATCGTACCCAAAATCGTCAAGAGCAGATGGAATTGGCGGTTATCCGCATCCTACTCTCGAATTTACCTGAACTTCTCAGGACGTAACAGGGAAACAACTGAATAAACGGTTCTAAGTACCCTTTTGCTTGACTCTTCTTTAGAGGCTACTTCCTCTCTTTATTACTTGGAGGACGCTTTCTAGCGCATTCTCAGCGTCAAAGCTCCAATCACGAGCCTCCATATTGTACATTTGGTATGGGATTGTGAAACTTGAAACGCAGCTTGGGTCGACGTAGAGTATCTTAGGTTTAAGATCAACTCGTCTCAAGTTGTCTGAAATGTAGCGCATCATTTCGATGAACTGTGAGATTGGTGTGAGTAGCTCCACTATGTATGTCCCGTCCTCTGCCCTAGCCTGATTCCAAGCAAAGGGAAGAGCAGTCATCACTGACATTGCGTGACGGGCCATTTCATCCGAGATTGAATCGAAAATGAGAGTAATCGCGATTATTGTATGCTTCAACCAAGCGTCTCTTGTTCCCACCCAGCACAACCTGAATCCAGAGATCAGCTTCTTTTTCATTACGTGCTTGTTCAAGTGGTAGGAAACATCTGACACCGGCGTTTGGAACTCTGACGCAATCTCAGTATTCTTAACCCAAGGATTGACCTCTATGCTCTTCATTATCAGAAGGTCGTTGTAATCGAATTGCTCCGGGCTCAATTGAGCTACAGGGGGAGACAGTGAGGGATCTCCGCTGAGATTTGAGAAATCAACATCCCATTCCCCCCTATCATAATCGAAATAGCGAGTCTTCATCATGAAGAAGTCCTTCCACAAGAGCTTTCGAAGCCCGAATTCCGAGAGTACCTTATGATCCTCAAGCATCGAAAACAGTCTAAAGAGCTCCTCCGTCCCTCCCCTTGGAATCCAAAACTCACAATCAAATTCCTGTGATATGATTCCCCTAGAATAGTATCTGAGACCGGCGTTCTCATTGAGTCTAGAGAACAGTTGCGCGTTGTCACCGATCAATGGAGAAAGCCTGAATGATGCCCTAACTCTTTCGAGATGGATTTTGTCAGCTTCGATAACTGGCCTGACAGAGAGGCCGCAATTTCCAAGAGCTCTCATCCTCTCTCTCAAAGTCTGATAGGGAATCCCCAGCTCATGGGAGATGGCGTTCAAGTTTCTAGCGCCGTCTGACTCCACAAACGGGAGAATGTCTGTGAGAAATGTCGAAAAGTTGCACCTAGATCTTCTCAAACGCTAGAAATCCTCCCGCATGGCGACCGCTATCCGTTCATATAACGATTGAGTCTTGTTACAATATTCTGAGGTTAAAATTGTTTTTCCCATTTTCCGACTAGCTTCGTTTCCTTGACCAGCTTTGTTCCGAACGGCGAGGGGGCGTAGAGAGGGCAAACTACTCTCTTCTTTCGCGTCTGATATATGTTCAAGCAAGAACCAATTTCCGAGCATTATTGCTCTTTCTTAGCAGAAAACACTCCCTTCTTATCTTTCCGATGCGACTTTCATTTAATAAATTTGAGTGACCTTCTACTGAGCCATTCGTAGACAAGATGATCAAGGCAGTATTGAATTGGTACAGTTGTTTATGCAAGAGATGGAGCAATTTTCAAGCAAGCTGAGCCTCCTCCGACCTTGAGAAAATAACATATGTACCAGAAAAATGGTAAGAACAACTCATGTCAAAATTCGAATGTTGCGGTGTCAAATTTAAGGATGGGAGAGAACTAACTTCCCATGTTAGAACACAGCACTCGATACCAAACTTTTCTGTCGATCTTTCCTGTTGTAATACGGCTTTTCCAAGCTCCAAAGAATTGTCAGAACATGTCAAGAAAGTCCATCACTATGAAATCAAAGTTTCTATCTAGTCCTTTAGGCTTATGGAATATTTCGCCTTTCCAGTCTTTCCCTCGGAATAGAAAGGGAGATTTATTAGGTATCTCTTGAATTCTCTGAAAAGTTTTCTGAATGCTTCCCAGTTGGGTGCTGCTTCTCCCATCTCTCTAACAATTTCTTTGTGTATCTGTTCGAGAGTTAGCCCGTTGCTTTTCGATACGAGTATTTCGAAAAATCTCGTGTATAGAAAATCAGAGGTATTCCAGTAAGGTACGTATTGTAGCTTCCTTGTGGATGGATCACAAAAGTATCCGAAGGCAGAGACGGTCACTGTTGAAGCATGTCTCATTAAATAATACTGTTGGAGCCTTACGGCATCTTAGACTGCTTCTACGATCAGTCTGCTCCCCGAGCTCATGTTAACAGCTATTGTGCAGCCTTTGTTGAAAGCTGACGAGGCCTCTCTCTACTCGCCATCTCCATAACATTCATGTAATCCTGTTCCACGATTATTCGGTCATATTCAGTTGAAAATTCTTTCAGTATCCTTTCAACATGAGTCTCTCCTTTATCCTCCACAAAGAGGACAACCCGACTGCATCCAAGTTTTTGAAGACCAAATAGATGCAAGCTCAGGGGTTCTTTTCCGACAGCTATGAAATGATATATTCCCACGTGGGAAGCTTTTTTCCCAAATTTGCTATTTATCATTTTTCGCACAACATCTCTCCTTGAGGGAAAATGCAAACAAAACAAGAGTGGGGAAACGATTTCTTCGGGACACTCAACGATCTTCCTTCAGAGCCAGTCGACGGTCTTGCTCAAGTCCTTGAAGCTATGGGAACACAGAAAACATTCAAAGAAGCACGGACAAATCTGCTTAGGGATCTATCGCTTCCAAGAAATGGAATGCTACTTGAGCTCGGCTGCGGAACAGGTGTTTCGCTACGAGACGTGAAAGCAGTGCACAGTGAGTCTAACCTCGTAGGGATAGATTTCACTTCAAGGTTCATTGAACACGCAAAGGAAAGAGCAAGAAAGCTTGGGTATACGAAAGTAACCTACCTCCAAGGCGATGCAAGAGAGATCAAGATGAAGGATAACGAATTCGACTCGGCATTCTGTGATAAGCTACTTATTCACGTGGGACCAGCGGAGACGATCGTCAACGAGATGGCACGCGTAACAAGGAGAGGCGGAACAATAGGAGCAATAGAATGGTATCCAAACTTCCTACTAAGCACCTCAAAGGGTGATATATGGAGAAGATTCAATGAAATATTCTCGAAGGCAGTCTACAACTACATGGCTTCCGCAAACCTCGAGAGATACTTTCACTCTGCTGGCCTTACTGAACTGAAGTCGAGGACATACGTAGCGACAACGAATTCACTTGATTCGGAGCTATTCTGGA
>CADDZS010000080.1 GCA_902812485.1 archaeon | reverse complement strand
TGCCAGATCAAAAATTTAATATTTCGCGAATGAGTGCAATGGCATCAGTTCAACACTCTCTGCCTGACCTTGATGCCTCGTTTTTCAAGTTCCTTAAAGAATTCAACTGGTTCAAACACCTTCTCCGGAGGAAGCACTCCTTTTGGCAAGAGCTCTTTCTTTAGTGCAATGAGCTGGGCAGCGATTGAGCCGGGAATCCCAACGTTGTATTGACTGCAACTGACCTTCCAGGGCTTGTATGCTGGGAAGAAGCTCTCCAATACCACAGTCTTTTTGCGTCCAGATCTTATTGATCGTCCTTTGATAATTACACGAGTAATTTCGAAATCATCCGGTACCAAATGTTTCGGGATCTTTAGTAGGTTTCTGCTAGTCAGAAGTTGCAATAGGAAATTTCTAGGGATGACTTCATGGCCATCGTAATTCACTCTTTCGTTTGAAGTGAGTCCAAGCTCTGCCAAGAATTTTATCTTCCAAAAATCGGCGCTTCCTTCTTTCCAGACGACCCTTTTCAAACCATAGTGGGCGAAGGAACTGGGTATAGTGGCTAGTTCCGAATGAAGCGCTAGGTATACTGTTACCTTTCCGACTGGCTTGGGAAAGACGATGGTCTCGGGCTCGCTGAAGGGAGGTTTCTTGAGATATTTTCCATTTTCGAAGACTATGGCATCTTGAGTTGATTCGTCAAAGAGAGTAAGCGGAGACCAAGTAAAATAAAGTGGGGAATCGCTTTTTGTATTATCACGCCAGCCGTCCAAGATTTCAACTGAATCTGCCCTTGTGAAACTCTTGAGTCCCTGTTTAACCATAAGATTGGAAACGCCTGGCTGAGCGCCTATCCCGACCACTGCGAGGAGTCCAGCTGCTTTGAAACGGTCATCAAATCTTTGAATTTGCTCCAGGGTTTTGTAATAGAGGCCACCAAAGTCCAAGTAATTTACCTCGGCTCTGAGGGAAGCTTCCATGACTTCTAGGTTATGATAATATTGGACTGCGTTGATTACAACGTCAAACCCTCGGAGCTTTGCAGAAGTTTCAGCTGAATTGCGAACGTCTGTTTTACTAAACTCCACCTTTTCATTTGTTCCTTCTCTTTTGAGGTCGCTCTGTAGCTCAGCCAAGCTTCGTTCATTATTGTCAGCTACAAGTACTTTGCTCACTTTCGAGCTCCGCAAGAGATCCTTTACTGCGCACTGACCAGTCAAACCAGCTCCGCCGACTACTGCGATGTTCATTTTCCGCTCACGGACATGCAAACAACCAAGCGAACGAATTGTCTGAATTTTTAGCGTTTCTAGTGTTAGGCCGAGTTTGAATTCGGAACGTTTAAAATGGTGTTTGTCTAACTGAATAACACATCGAATTGGTGTTACCTCGCCAGAGAAGGACTCACTTTCCGCGAATTGAGAAGGAAGAACAAATAAGAATTCCATCTCCTAACTTTCGTATCCTGAAAGTTCCAAGAATAGCTTTTGGTGTCATACCACTTACCACTCCTTATAGTGAATCAGATCCCGAGCACCGCATACTCAACGCTGTGGAAAGAGGCTTGTTATTTGAAGGGATGAAGGAACCTGCAAAGGAGCTTGAAATGTCAAAGACTGAATACAATCGCACGCTACGCTGTCTCAAAAATGACGGTCTGATCTATGTGGGACCTGATGGAAAGTACCACCTGACGTTTGTAACTTCAAACTTTCCTAACTTAATTGCACGAGACGATCAGCTCTAGGATTTTGGCACCCGCTGTGTCAGAAGATCTCTAGCTGCTGAGAAAAACGTCTGATTGACTAGAATGAGCTAACGTTATCCTTTTAGGTCGTAATGGAACGCTCAGTTTGAGACTGATCGCACTTTTCCTTTGAATATTACATGAGATCGCATGCTATTGTATCAGCATTCAAACGAAATTATGAGCTCCTCGATATTTGCTTCATAACTCTTGTCTCATTTGAGATGTGGGGGGGAGTTCTTGTTATAGTAGTAGTTGTTGTCTGGTTGCAGATTCGTTTTGTAATTAGTTAGTATCTCTTCCCCCCTACCACAGAGATGGTGAACTGCAAACGGCTCGGCTTTCAGCTTATCACAATATTGTTGAATACAACACCGAGGTTATTGAGTCATGTAAATGAACTATCGAGCGCCGCTTAGCCTTGAATTTTGCGCCCTTTACCTGAAATCTAACTACCATCTCGAAATTACAATCTTTTTGTCAGTGAAGAAATCGACTGTGTCTATCTGAGCATGCAAAACTCCGTAAAAAGATTCCTTTCGACCGCCGAAAGGAAAGTTTGCAGCGGGCTGAGCAACTCCAAGATTGATTCCTATATTCCCAGCATTTACTTCTCTTCTGAATTTCCTAGCTATCCATCCACTTGAAGTGAAAATACATGCCATGTTCCCAAAGTCGGTGTTCTCATTGATTGACTCGATTGCTTCGTCCAAGCTCTCAATGGAACTCAAAACACTTGCAACTGGTCCGAATATTTCCTCTCTTGCAATGGACATATCTTGATCTACTTGATCAAATATCGTTGGCCCAAGATAGAAGCCGTTCTGATATTCCTTGGAACGAGTGTGATACTCTCTCCCGTCTCTGACAAGCTTTGCCCCCTCGGACGATCCTCTTTCCACGTAACTAACTATCCTTTCCTTCGCGGCTTGAGAAATCACTGGGCCCATATCAGTTAAAGGATCTAATCCATAGCCAACCTTGATATTTTCAGAAGCTTGCACAAACTTTTCGAGCATTCTTTCGTGTGTTTCCATTCCAATTGGTATGAGATTTGATCCTGCAAGACACCTCTGCCCTGAATTTCCAAAGAATGATGAAACAATTGGAGAAATTGTACTCTCAATATTTGCATCAGGCATCACAACAATTGAATTCTTTGCTCCTCCATTCACTATTGCCCTCTTTCCATGTTCGCCTGCAAGCTTATACACTCTCTTTGCGACTGGGGTTGAACCAACGAATGTCACGCCTTTGACATCTTTGTGAGAAATCAAATACTCTACAGCATCCTTGCTTCCATGAACGAGATTTATCACTCCTTGAGGCAGGCCCAATTTATCTTGTATTAGCCTCATCAAATACGTAGTTGGAATGGGGTCTATTTCACTTGGCTTCAAAACTACAGTGTCACCAAGCACAATTGCGTATGGGATGAACCAGAAAGGGACCATTAGGGGAAAGTTGAACGGAGAGATGATAGCAAATACTCCGAGAGGCTCCTTCACCGAGTACTCGTCTATTCCTTCTGAGATTTGGTCAAGTGTTTCTCCCTTTGATAGGGTATAAGCAGTTGATATTGCTGATTCGACGTTCTCTATTGTTCTCCTAAGCTCCCCTCTACTTTCTTCTAGAGTCTTTCCATGGTTTTGAGTGTTGATCTTTGAGAGTTCTTCAAAGTGATCTTCGAGTATGGATTTCATCTTGAATAGATATTTTGCGCGGTCGAGGATTGGCATCCTCGACCACTTTTGAAACGCAGACTGAGAGGACTCGATAGCCTCATCAACTTCTTCCCTTGTGGAAAATGGCACTTCTCCTATAGCCCTTCCAGTGCCTGGGTCGTAAACTGTTTGAGCTTTGCTAGAAGAAGAAGCTCTCCACTTCCCATCTATCAGTATCTCAAGTCTCCCATATCTTTCAGTTGTTTCAATTTCAATTGTCATGTAGTTCATTCAACTCATTTCAGTAGGAGGAAGAGGAAGAAGGAGGAGGATGAGGAGAAATGAGACTTCAAACGACCTCCCTATCAGCTATCTTTAGAGACTGATCGAGAGCATTCACGCCTTCGTCAATCTCATCTCGAGTTATTATAAGAGGAGGAGCAATTATGAAGTGACTGAGCCAGTCGTTGATGTACACCCCTCTTTGCACCATCATCTCTTGAGCTATCTTTCCCAAAAGGGAAGGCTTACCCAAGAGCTTGTCGTTTGAATTGTAGAATGGCTCCTTTGTCTTTCTGTTCTTTACAAGCTCTATCGCCCAGAAAAGCCCAAGCCCTCTTACGTCTCCAACTGAAGGATGCTTTTCCATAAGATCATTCAATCTTTTTCCAAGATATTCTCCCTTTCTTCGTGCTTCGTTTATCAGATCTAGTCTTTTGTACTCATTTATTGCTGCAATTGCAGGTGCAAGTGTGAGAGGATGAGCCTCGTAGGTGTGACCATGAGCAAAGAAGTGATCTTCGAAATATTCTGCGATTTCTCTAGTTGTTGCAGTTACTCCGAGCGGAGCGTAGGCTCCTGTTATTCCCTTCGCTGTTGTAAGTATGTCTGGCTTGACATTCCAATGATTCACTGCAAACCACTCTCCAGTTCTGCCCCATCCAGACATGACCTCGTCTGCTATTAGAAGAACCCCGTGTTTTTCGGCGATCTCCTTAAGCATCGGTAGATAATCCTTTGGTGGAACAAGCACTCCGTTTGTGCCAACCACTGGCTCAAAGAGAATCGCAGCTACATTGCCCTCGTTCCTGATCATATAGTCGATATACTGCGCTGAAGCAATGGCTCTCTCGGAAAATTCTACACCAAAGGGAGATCTGTATGAATCAACATCAGGTGCGAAGATGATTCCATCAACCTTTCCAGAAGGCTCTATTGGGAGTCTTCTCAGGTCACCAGTCGCGGCTATTGAAGCTCCTGTTGACCCGTGATATGAACGGTATCTTGAGATGATCTTGTATTTGCCTGTGTAAAGTCTTGCTATCTTGATTGCTGCTTCGTTTGCTTCTGTTCCAGAGGTAGAGTAGAAGAACTTCTCTAGCCCCTTTGGAAATACGCTGAGAAGGAGCTTTGTAAGCTCAGCGCGCACATCACAGGTGAATGCAGGAGAGATGTAGGGTAGTTTTCTTGCTTGATCACATATTGCTTCTATTACCGCCTTGTTCTTATGGCCCAGATTGCTGCACATGAGTTGAGAAGAGAAGTCGAGATACTTCTTGCCATTGACATCAAAGAAGTAGCATCCTTCCGCGTCCACTATGTGCAGTGGATTCCAGCCTTTCTGCTTCTTCCATGTACCAAAAGTATGCCCAGTGGTCAGCGCAACTACCGGGTCTTCGCTTGTGAGCAACAGTAAATAATCAGCGAACCTGCGGTTTATCATCACTTCGTCCAATGATATTAAATTATTTGGAACTTGAAACAGGAGAAAGTACAAGAATTCTGCGTTTTCAATTAGTAGCCGCGGACACGGAAAGGGTCTAGTGAGCACATATGACCTTGATTTCTAATGGGAGATGTTATTAACTCCATCTATTCCATCTCCTAATTCATCTGTTTAATGAAGAGGAAGAAGATGAGGAAATATGTCAAACACCGAAATGGGCAATAACTCAATCATGGATTATGAGCTGAGGAAATACGAATCTCGGACAAGGAAATCCTTTGAACTTTTCAACCAAGCAAAGGAATCTACTCCTTTTGGCGTGCACAGCAACTATCGATACATCGATCCTTACCCCATGTACGGGACAAGGGCAAAGCGCTCAAGAATTTGGGACGTCGATGGCAATGAGTATCTAGATTTCAATATGGGTTTTGGCGCACTTTTGGTTGGACACTCCCACCCAGTGCTCGTGGAGGCTATAGAGGACAGAGTAAGAGATGGAAGTCTCTTGGGTCTCGAATTTGAAGATTCGGATAAACTTGCGAGAGTTATGAAAGAGCGATTTCAGCTGGATATGATCAGATTCTCGACAACAGGAATGGAAGCCACTATGCATGCAATACGTTTCGCAAGGGCAGCGACTGGGAGAAACAAGATTGTAAAGTTCGAAGGTTGCTATCACGGCTCTCAAGATCACTTGCTAGTTAGTGTGAAACCCCAGCTCGACAAATCTGGCGATGCCCGTCATCCAAACGCTGTCCCCGCATCGAAAGGCACCCCCACTGACACATTAAGAAATACCATTGTTGCACCTTTCAATGATCTCGAAGCCGTCGAAACATTGGTCAGGGAAAACCAAAATGACTTTGCAGGTATCATTTTGGAGCCCATTCCGATGAACATGGGATTCATAATGCCTGAGAGTGGTTTCCTTCAGGGGCTTAGATCAATTTGCGACGAGTACAATGCTGTTTTAATATTCGACGAAGTGAAGACGTGTGGGAAATACTATGGTGGAGCAACAGAGAGATTTGGGGTAGAACCGGACCTCAAAGTAATGGGAAAGGCTATAGCCGGAGGATTCCCTCTCTCTGCAGTCGGCGGAAGAAGGAAAATCATGGAACAAATTGTTCCGGGCATAGTCGCACATGCCGGCACTTTCAATTCAAATCCGATCTCAATCACTGCAGGGCTTGTAAGTCTCACTAAGATTCTAACACGTGACGCCTTCTCGGGCGTTTCGAAACTCAACAGAAAGCTTGCATCTGCATATTCCCAAATTGTAGAAGATAATCATCTCGAAGCCAATGTTTGCTCTGACGGAGTGAGCGGTGTGCTTTCGTTCTCTTCCAAGCCAATCCTCAACTGGAGAGACTTCCAAAAATCAGATGTAGGCAAATGGTCTCTTTACTATCTTATGATGCTCAATCGAGGTATAATTCCTGCTGGCACGGGGCCGGATGAGCAGTGGACGATCTCAGTCCAACACACAGAGGAAGATGTTGACAGGCACATTGAAACATTCAAGGAGGTAGCTCCAATGCTCAAGGAATTCGATGTCCAGATGCCCATCGTTGAAGCCATTTAAAGACATGAAGGAGGCTCATCTCTAGGAGAATGGAACCCGAACATCTGAAGATGTATATAGGCGGGGAATGGGTCGACGCCGAGAGTGGAGACACTTTTGAGGTTAAAAGTCCTGCAACTGGTGAAGTCCTAGCCATACTTCCCAACGGTGGCCCCGAAGATGTGAAAAGAGCAGTCGACGCTGCAAATGATGCAAAAGAACGTGTTGCTTCGATTCCAATTCCAGAAAGAGCGAAACTGATGTATCGACTTGTCGAGATTATCAAACAAAACTCCGAAAAGTTTGCAAGAGAGTGCACACTGGAGCAGGGAAAGCCAATCAGGGAATCCATTGGAGAACTAGCTGATGTCGAGCCAAACATTCTCCAGCAGGCTGAGGACATGATACGTCTTGAAGGATCAATCCACGTGCCTATTGTGAAGCATGAGATGCGTCTTCTTTCCGTTTGGGAGCCATTGGGAGTCATCGGAGTCATCACTCCTTGGAACTTCCCTTGGCTCTTGCCTACAGAGTGCGTTCCTCAAGCTTTCATGGCAGGTAACGCCGTCGTGTTCAAACCAGCAGAGACCACTCCGATTAGTGGGGTGAGACTTGTCCAATGTATGGAGAAAGCTGGATTTCCAAAAGGAAGTGTGAATCTCGTGCTTGGTGAATCGGGGCCAATTGTTGGAGGATCACTAGTTGAGCATCCGAACGTTGACGGAATCTGCTTCACAGGAGAATCGGCAACTGCAGAAGAAATCACAAGGCGTGCCGGGATGAAACGTCTTGTGCTGGAATGTGGAGGACTCGGTCCATTGATTGTGCTTGACGATGCATCCTTGGAGAAGGCAGTCTCGGATACGGTCTATGGTTGCACATACAACGCGGGACAAGTGTGCGTCGCAAATGAGAGAATTTTGGTGCATGAAAGGATCCACGACAAATTTTTGGAACTTACTTCTCGAGAAGTGAAACGAAAGAAGCTTGGTAACCCCCTTATTGAAGAGACTGATGTGGGTCCACTCAATAACGAACCACTCGCAGAGAAGGTAGAGCGCCATATTGAAGATGCCCGCGAGAAGGGCGCCAAAGTCGTCGTTGGTGGCAGAAGAGCTTCGGGTTTCCAGACAATGCTCTACTTTGAACCCACCGTTGTGGATAACGTGACACCTGACATGCTCTTCAACAAGGAAGAAACGTTTGGACCAGTCGCCCCAATAATCTCATTCTCTGATCTGGATGAGGCAATCGAGATCGCAAATTCAAGCAAGTATGGCTTGAGTGCAGCTGTTCATACAAACGACATCACTAAAGCTTTCAGATTCGCCGAGAGAATCAAAGCAGGACAGGTCATAATTAACGATACAGTCTGCCTATGGGAATATCAGCACCCATGGGGAGGCATGAAGAAAAGCGGACTCGGCCGCATGGGTGGAAAGTACTCACTACAGGCCATGATGGAGCAAAAAACAATCCTCATAAATGTTGGAAGATCTCCTGGCGCGCCCTAAAGACTTGTGTGTCGAACACAAAGAAGGAAGGAAAAAATCAAGCGAAACCAACTTTTCCGTTCGCTAAGAAAAAAAGTTGAACAATAACCATCGGCAAAATAAAGAGGATGCTAGGCCTATCTATTCTAGGAGTGGGCGAAGGGTTCTCTCGCTATCTCTTGAGTTTCTCGTCGGCCTCTCAACATATTTGGGAATCTTAGGCTTTGCCGCGATCCCCACCATACTCATGAGAGATGTGGAAATTGACACAGCCCAATTCGCATCCTACAATGCGGTCTTCGCAATCGTCCTTCTCTTGGTTTCACTTCCGTCGGGTCTTCTAGCAAGAAAGTATGGAAGCACTCAGATCGTCATGCTGGGAATCTCGATAGTTGCCATCTCAGACTTTGCCTTCGGTTTCTCTCCGAACTACTCACTCCAGATTATCTCTCGAATAGCATTGGGCACGGGTGCCTGCTTTTGGTGGATCTGCGCTCCCGAGAACGTAGTGAAAGCTTTCGGGAAGGAAAACTCGGCATTCCCTCTTTCAATTTGGCTTTGCGGCTATCTTAGCGGGGCGGCAATCTCCTATCCACTTACAGTTTGGTGGACTGAAGCCATCGGCTGGAGGATTACGTATGAGCTGTATGGCGTCATGGAAGGTTTGCTTGCGATATCTTATTTTTTCTTCTTCTTCATCTTTAGAGGAGTGTCTGAGCGAGAAACATGCTCAATTGTGAAAGAGCCTGAAGAAAAGGGAACAATGGATGTAACGAAAATTAGCTCAATTGCCAGCTCTTCTTCTTCTTATCCCCAGCCCATAAACCGCGCTGCAAACATTAGGGCACCAATATCAAAAAAAATTAAAAATTTCGTATTGGAAAGTCTTCCTAAGGAAAGAGTCATTTGGATAATCAGCGTCGCAATGCTCTTCCAATATTATTTCTGGATAGGCGTACTTACCTTCTTTCCTCTCTATCTTGTCTCAAGTGGTTTTAGTCTATTCTACTCTAGCCTCCTGGGGTTTGCTTTGGTAATGATTGGCGTGCCTGCAACACTCCTTGCAGGGTTCGTCTCATTTAAGATCAAGAGAACCGTGCCTCTATTGACCGTTGGACTAGTACTGGGAATGTGTGTTTTCCTTTTGCCTTATGCAGTTACGCTTTCGAGAATATTCCCTTACTTGCTTTTCTTGCTCATAGCCGCAATGGGCATTTCGCTAGCTCTTCCCGATACGGCCTGGACATTTCTGAGTGAAGTTCTATCAGTGCCTGGATCGGGTTCGATGGGTTTCGCAGTCGCAAACACTTTTGGCTTTGTAGGATCTATACTTGGAACTTACATTCCACCGATGATTCTTGAGTCGAATGGATGGGATGCTGTGTGGAATATTTATGGAGCTGTCCTTATTCTGTGCCTTGTATTAGTAGTTCTTTTTCTCTGGAAGGCAGAAAAGCTTTGGTTCGCTCAAGCTAGTTCGTAGGAGCCCTACTCTTTTTTGCGCACGCCCTCAATGAAATCATTCAGGAGGAATCTCGCTGAACGCAAGCGAGATCTGCACACCTTGCCTTTTTCTTATGCCCCATGCGACCAAGAATATTACGATTCCAATTCCATACGCGAGAGCATAGAACAAATAATCCACGAGTTTGAAACTTGCAAAACCCCCGTAATCGAATGGGCCAAATAGGGCATAGGTTCCGATGATTAGAGATATCAGGGAAATAATGCCAAGCCAAGTTATCGTGGGAAGTCCAGCAACTTTTCTCTTGTACATGAAAGCGCTCTCGTACATACCCTTCCTCAGATACGGAAACACTATCCCAGTAATAGCAGGAAGGATATACCCGAAGGTGAATATTGGGACGATAACTCCTGGTGTAGCTGATGGTGCGAAGACCTGAATTGCCGCTCCAAAAATTGACACGATCAAAGCAATCAAACTTGCGATGATCGGGGTGTTCGTCCGCATGCTAACTCGAGCCACAAGCTCAGGTAGCAATCTGTCAAAACTCCAAGAGAAGAGATACCTCGTAGTCGCGATTATCAGCGGAGGAAAGGCCATTACGTCAGGCAACCAGAGTGCGATGAACATTATCCACATCAGTATCGAATTGTGGTAGACCAGATAGCTAAAGAACGGGATGTAGAGATTCACAGTCGCCGGAAGAGGGTACCCTGACGTATAGGCAAGCGAAGACCAAGCAGTAAGAAAAGGTTGCCCAAATGCGTGAATTGTGAGGACGAGAAAGAGAATAAAGTACGCACCGATAAACAAAACGGCGCCAACGATGGTAATTGGCATGCTCCGCCGAGCTTGTTTCACCTCTCCAGCCCAGACGCTTGGAAGAGTGTACCACGTATAGCTGTACCATGCCAGCGGAAAAGCGGCAAGCGATGCGAGTAATCCACCGGCAGGGACGCCGCCTCCTGCGGTAATCGTATCAGAGTAATTTGTAAGATTTCCATACCCTGCACTCGTCAAAGTTGCATTGTTGGCTGTTATGAAACTGTTGTAGCTTGTCTGAAATGTTGTTGGATTGATCGTAGCAAGAACGATGAAGGATATGAATGTGGACACAAGCGCAATAACACCTGCCCAGAAGATGACCCTCCAAGCATTTCTAGTTCGCAACACGGCGATTCCAAATGCGATCAAAAGAAAAGCAAGTGCAATCCCAAAGGAAACAACAGGACTAGACACGACACTAGCTAAACTCTGAAGGTTCGCGTTGTTGTCCACTATGCCCTGTGCGTATAGCTGATAGCTGATGTATGAAGATGCAAACGCAGCATAGATTCCGTTTGAGATGAGAAACGCGGCTGCAAGTGAGAACGAATTGACGAAGCCAAGGAATGGATTAAGACCCCTGCTGACAAAGACATAATCTCCTCCAGATCTAGGCATTGAGATGCTAAAGATAGTATAGAGAGAAGCAAGCGCGAGGCTAGGAAGAAGAGCGATTGCGAAAATTACTGGGAAATTTGCGCCTGGCCACGATGAAAAATACTCAAGGATGAGTATTGGCACCCCTCCTGTAACCAAGAACCAAACGGCAAGAAACGAAGGCCATGGGCCTATTTCGCGGACAAGACCAGTCGCCTCTCTTACGAACACTGTTCTTTGACTATTGGTTCCCATTTGATAGGAATCCGAGGAAGTGGGTTTATTTAAAGGTTAAAATCTCT
>CADDZS010000079.1 GCA_902812485.1 archaeon | reverse complement strand
ACCTTCTGAATAAAACCTATAAGCAAATTCAGAGCTCATATGTTACATTTGCTATTTTCCGCCAAAATAACTTGGAGGGAGTGATTGAAGAAAGTTGCTTGCAAGAACTATGGCAATGTTCACTGCACTCACAGTGCTTCTCATGCTTCTTGGGTTCGTGATTGGTTGGGTCATAGGAGTCAACCCACTCGCCCTCATGCTTGTTGGACTCATCTTCGCGGCGATATTGAATTTTGTATCTTACGAATTTAGCGACAGATTTGTTCTCTGGTCGACCCACACCAAATTGATCACTGAACACGACAATCCGATGCTATACGGTATTGTAAAAAGAGTCGCGGAACAGGCGAACATTCCCATGCCTCGGGTGGGCATAGTTGAGTCTGCCCAGCCGAATGCGTTTGCAACTGGAAAGGGGCCCAACAAAGCGGTCGTCGTTGTAACTACGGCAATACTGAAGCTTCTAACACCAGCTGAGCTAGAGGCGGTAATTGGTCATGAGATCAGTCACGTCGTTCACAGGGACGTTCTCGTGGCAAGTGTTGCCGCGACTATAGCTGGAACAATCTCATTCCTTGGTCAAATGATCTTGTGGAATTCGATGTTCGGTGGTTTTGGAGGAGTTCCAAGTCGCGGAAGGAATCAGAACGACAGTGCTTTCATCTTGCTAATAATTGCGGCAATACTCATTCCAATCGCGGCTATGCTTGTCCAGCTAGGAATCTCAAGAGGTAGAGAAAGCTCTGCTGACGAGGCAGGAGCTCGTTTGACAAGGAAGCCGCAGGAGCTCATAAATGCCCTTCGCAAGATTTCTTCAAAGGCATCTGTAAATCAATGGAACAGACAGAACGCTCCCTCTCCTTCCACTGCTTCTCTTTGGATCGTAAACCCTCTTAAGGGTTCTTCGTGGACTGAACTCTTCTCTACTCATCCGAGCCTCGAGCACAGAATCAAGAGAATCGAAAAGGTTGCCCAAGACTTAGGAATCTGGGTGGCCTGAGAATCGCCAAAGTCTGATCAGAGGAGAAACCTGAATCAGGCAATTCTCAACGACGTCGCTTGTTTAGGTTCGATCTACCTCCTCTGGTTTATTTTATTATTCTTTCTAAGAAGGAATCTGGATTCATAGTCCCAATCAATTTATACTTTGAAGACAGCAATTCTTCAAAGCGTATGCTTGAAAGAAGCGTCATTGTTTCCTCTGAGAACTGGAAAGTACTCCAAGTAAAATTGCGCTGAGCTCCAATAAATGGGATAATATAATCCTACTAGCAGAAGAGCAGAGACAAGGAAGGCATGAGCAAAGAAAGGAAAAAAGAAGAAGAAGAGGACTCCATCGAAGAACTTGAAGAGTTGAATAGACTCGCCGAGCTTGGAGGCGGTCAAAGTAGGATTGAAGAGCAACACGCCAAGGGAAAAAAGACCGCTAGAGAGAGAATCTCACTTCTTTTGGACAGCGGCTCATTCGTAGAGCTTGATAAGTTCGTGACAAATCGAGCTCCCGACGGAGAAGCAGTGCAGAAGTACTACGGGGATGGAGTTGTGACAGGCTACGGAAAGATTGAAGGGCGCACAGTCTTCGTCTTTGCACACGACTTTACAGTTCAAGGCGGGTCGTTGGGGGAAATGTTCGGAAAGAAGGTGTGCAAGGTGATGGATCTTGCGATGAAAGCCGGAGCTCCAATAATCGGACTCAACGATTCCGGTGGTGCAAGAATCCAAGAGGGAGTTCAGAGCCTTGCTTCGTATAGCGAGATTTTCTTTAGAAATACGATGGCATCAGGTGTAATCCCCCAAATTTCAGTAATCTTGGGTCCCTGCGCCGGCGGAGCAGTCTACTCTCCTGCTATGACTGATTTTGTAATCATGGTTGAGAAGACGAGCTACATGTTCATAACAGGGCCAGACGTTGTAAAGGCTGCCCTCGGGGAAACTGTCACATTTGAGCAGCTAGGCGGGCCCAATACACATGCAAAGATCAGCGGAGTCGCTCACTTTGTCAATTCAACTGAGGAGGAATGTTTTTCGACTGTTCGAAGATTGCTCTCATATCTTCCCTCAAATAATGGCGAATCTCCTCCGAGACAGGAACCATCCGACGATCCTAATAGGGTGGACGAATCTCTTGACGACTTTGTCCCCAAGGATTCTAACAAACCATACGATATGAAACAAATAATCAATACAATCCTTGATGACAACGATTTCTTCGAAGTGCACGAAATGTGGGCTCAAAACATAGTCGTTGGATTTGGAAGGCTTAATGGTGCGCCGGTTGGAGTCGTCGCAAACCAGCCTATGCACTTAGCAGGAGCTCTTGACATAGATTCCTCAAACAAAGCGTCTAGATTTATACGATTCTGTGACGCATTCAACATCCCGATCATCACGTTTGTCGATGTCCCAGGTTATCTTCCCGGCACTGAGCAAGAGTCAGGAGGTATAATAAAACACGGCTCGAAACTTCTCTTTGCTTACTGCGAGGCAACTGTACCGAAGATCACTGTGATAGTGAGGAAGGCTTACGGTGGGGCCTACTGCGCTATGGGAAGCAAATTCTCTAGGGCGGATCTGAACTATGCATGGCCGAGCGCTGAGATTGCTGTCATGGGACCTGAGGGCGCCGCGAGAATCATTTACAGAAAGCAAATTGAAAAATCTCAAGACAAAGGAGTCCTCGAAAGGTTCACGGAAGAATACAGACGCAAATTCGCAAATCCCTTCATCGCGGCGGAGAGAGGAATCATTGACGCAGTCATAAGGCCTCGCGACACACGAAAGCTCCTCATTTCCGGGCTTTGGGCGCTCGCTGCGAAGAGCGAGCAAAGGCCGCCGAAGAAACATGGAAACATCCAGCTCTAGGAGTAGAGAGCAAGAGCTAAATTAGCGCATGCATGTCTCATCACCTTATTCATCTTTGGTACTTGTCAGATTACGCTGTTAATAGCTATAGGGCCTTCGGTTAATCATCTGCTCCTCAGATCGCAAAGAACAACTGTGTATTTAACAGGACAGTGAGCAAAGAGTGGTGAAGAATTTTCGTCGAGTGTTGGTTGCAAACAGAGGAGAAATTGCCCTCAGAGTTATCAGGGCTCTCAAACTGCTCGCTGTTGAGTCAGTAGCGGTCTATTCTGATGCGGATTCGGGGGCACTACACACAAGAGAAGCAGATCTTGCATACAACTTGCGAGGAGTCTACCCCAACGAGACCTATCTTGACTCTGAGAAGATTGTAGAAATCGCAAGGAAGGCAGACTGCGACGCCATTCATCCGGGCTACGGATTTCTCTCGGAAAACGCAGAGTTTTGCAGGCTATGCGAGAGAAATTCGATAAAGTTCATAGGCCCAAGCGCATCGACTCTTACCCTCAGCGGAAACAAGCTAGAGTGTAAGAAACTCGTTGAGTCGAAAGGAATTCCAGTCATTCCTTACACGAAGGAGCCCATTGAAGACGCAGGCCAAGCTGCTAGGCTTGCCTCTGAAATCGGTTTTCCGGTTCTCCTAAAGAGTGCATTTGGTGGCGGCGGTAGAGGGATAAGGGAAGCAGGGTCGAAAGAGGACGTAAGGCAGGCATTCGAATCTTCTGAGAGAGAAGCCCGAGCAGCTTTCGGTCGATTTGCAGTCTTTTTGGAGAAGAAACTCATCAAACCAAGGCACATAGAGTTTCAAATTCTCGCAAACGACAATTCAAGCGAATTTGTGCACCTTGGAGAGAGGGAATGTTCGATTCAACGAAGATATCAAAAACTTGTTGAACTTTCGCCTTCCCCAGTGGTCGATGAGGAGACTCGAAAAAGGATAGCAAGTTATGCAATTGAGGCTGCGAAAGCTGTCAAATACTCTAACGCGGGAACAGTGGAGTTTCTGAGAGACTCCGAAAGTGGGAACTTCTACTTCATTGAGATAAACTCTAGGCTTCAAGTCGAGCATCCGGTGACTGAGGTTGTCACTTCACTCGATCTTGTTCAGAGCCAAGTCGAGATTGCGTCAGGGAAGAGCCTTCCCATCAAGCAGAGCGAATTGAAAATTGTTGGGTGCGCGATTGAGTGCAGAATAAACGCCGAAGATCCTCTTCTTGACTTTGCTCCTGTATCAGGTGTACTGGAAAGCTTCAATCTTCCAGGGGGGCCTGGTGTCAGGGTTGACACAGCAATCTTCCCACAATTGGAGATTTCCCCCTTTTACGATTCCCTGATCGCGAAACTCATTACGTGGGGAAGAAGTTTTGAAGAAGCGAGAAGAAGGATGGTCGTTGCCCTAAGAGAATTTCATATAACTGGTGTTGGAACAACTGTAAAGTTTCAGAGACAAGTTATGGAAGATGATTCTTTCAAGCGTCGCGAGCTGAGCACTTCATTCATAGAAGAGACGAAAATAATCGAGCGACTGATCGAACAAGAAAGAAAGAGAAAATTGGCTGATGATAATTTCTTGCTCGCTGCACTTTTAGCCCAGAGACAAAGAAGCCACAAATTTGCAGGAGAAATTCGACCCGCTCCAATCCGTGCTGGAGGCTCCTTCATTCCTTGGGATCAGACAAGAGGCAGGTTCATCGATGGATATTGATGTCTCAATCGAAGGGGTATCAAAGAAGGTGACTTTGGAACCTCTAAGCGTGAAACACGATCAAATTGAAGGATTCAGGGCATCGATTGAAGGCGGCTCAACCCGAGTAATCAAGATTTTGCGTGAGGGAAGGGGAGACTATGAAATAATCGTCTCGATCGATGAGAAAGTTCACATAGTAAAGAGACTTCGGGGCACCATACATTCGTTTGACTTCTTGGTGGACGGCGAACTTGTGAGTGCATACATAGGAAAGGGGAGACAATTGGCGTCCGCGCCTATGATTAAATCAAGTGCTGGTATTGCTTCGACTGGAGAAATTGTGACAGCCAATTTTCCTGCAAAGGTTGTAAAAGTCCAGATCTCTCCGGGTTCGGTTCTGAATGAGGGAGACGTGATGATGGTGCTAGAAGCTATGAAGATGGAGGCGCAAATCAAGGCCCCTTCGAGGTGTTCTGTCATCGAGGTCTACGTACGCGAAGGAAGCATGGTGGAGAGAGGAGAAAGATTGGCCAAACTCAAATTCCAATGATAGTCGAACCGAAAGAGAGGGCAGCTGCAAACAAATATCAACACCCTATTCATTCGACGGAACCCAAAATCACGCAAGATGCCTCGAAAGAAGCGGGGTTGGAGGTCTCTCTCAGCCGTGTATATATCTGACCATATTCTCTTGAACCTTCGAATCTTCAGGTTTGTCCGCACTGAGCTTACAGAGTCCGCCAAAGGAAATTAGAATAGAGCCTTATATCTTGAAGCTGATTCAGACGGAAGAAAGGGTAACGATCGAGCTTAGGCCCGCAAATGGTCGTGATGTCGACGATTCTGATGTGGAGTGGCTCACTTCCTATTTGGGCGATTTGGGTAAATGGGAAAAACTCCTGAGCGGCTTCCAGACCGTCCTCAACAATATAATGGGTCTTCATCAGACTGTGCCAAAGCGTAGGGCTTACGATTATGACATCCAAGCGAAGGCAGAGTCGTACGCTTACGTCCTTGCATCAGTTGGTATGCCTTACAAGATGAAGAAGCAGCTTCGGGAGCACGGCCAGGATGTCAAGGTGCTTGTCAGCGATGTTATTTCAGAACTGGCTAATGTTCCGAATTGGAGAGCACTTATTACAAGCTGGAGCTTTCTCAAGGAGCAAATACTCAATCCTCCGAGCGAATCCAAAGCCTAAATCAAAGCTAGTTTTCGTTCGAATTCACGAACCGCCTTATCCAATAATCGCAGTTTTTAGTCGACGCCAAAAAGTCCTGAACTTTCTCTTTTCCCTGTATCTTGCTATCTCCTCTGTTCAAGCTTGAAACCAATTTTGATTCCTAGGTGCATTCTTTAGAGAACTCTGACCGTCGAGCATACTCTCTCTAGTCCTCTTTTTTCTCATTACGCCAATGTTGCTTGACTTCTCTTCTCGTCTCTTCTTGTTCGAGATCAAGTGGAGCAAACTTGCAAGTTCAATTATGAGCTCTTCACCCACTCGAAAGAAGAAAAGAGGAAATTTGTAGCGGCGGGGAGGAGGAAGAGGAAGGGGTCGTTTGTGGCAAAGAGCTTGTTTTCTTTTTGCACTCAATTTTACTTCCTCCCCTTGGTGTTTAGCGGTAAGGAAGATAAGGGAAGAAATTCCAATTCTTCTCACAAAAGGCAGATCCACTCAGGGGATGCAGCTAGAAATATCGGAAGAAACTTATTCGCGGCTTGACAAACTTAGAACCAAGAGGTTTGAGCGCAGGCCAGGAGAAGTTCCGCTTGGTCGATTTCTCGAGGATCTTATTTCTGACTATCTTGACAAGCTTGAACTTTCGCAGAAATATGAACCTATACTCGAGGAGTATCTCGTGGAAGCTGATAGAGTGTTTGTGAAGGACAACTTGAACAAGCAGATCGTCGAGCTCAATTTCAGAGAGGGAAAGCTGTTTTGTCTTCTCGATCAGGATTACAAATGCGTTCATGTTGGCTTCTCTTGGAGCGACCCAAGGGTTGTTGCTTTGATCGCTCAAAGAGAGCTAAGAAATTCGGAAGGGAAGAAATGAATCAGAATCTCTGTTGGTTGCTTCATTTTTCCTGACAGGAATTGGTTGAGGAGGAAGAGGAAGAGAAGAGGAAGGCACATGAAGATTTGCTCATGTGCCCTATTTCGCTGTAGTCCAAGTGATTTGGTAAAGATTGGAAACAAAGAAGTGGTTTGAGAAGTTTGTCAGAGCTAATTGACGGAGTCCTCAGGGGGGATAGAAACTCTGTCTCAAAGGCGATCTCTATCCTTGAAAATCAAGACAGCAGGTCGACTGAGCTTCTTCGAGCGATATATCCGCACACAGGAAGGGCCTTCATTATTGGAGTAACAGGTCCACCCGGGACCGGAAAGAGCACGCTAGTAGATCAAATCGTAAAGGCCTATCGCTCAAGGGGGATGAAGGTGGCTGTTCTCGCTATAGACCCCACGAGTCCACTTTCAGGCGGAGCTATTCTCGGCGACAGGATCAGAATGCTTGAACATGCGCTTGACTCTCAAGTCTACATCCGCAGCATGGCTGCGCGCGGGGAAGAAGGAGGCCTTGCGAGGGCAGCAAGGAATGCGATTCGCGTTCTCGATGCTTCTGGGAACGATATTGTGATAGTCGAAACGGTAGGAATCGGGCAAGCCGAAGTCGAGATAGTGAAGGTCGCTGACATTGTACTTGTGGTTCTTATGCCAGAACTAGGGGACGAAATACAGGCTCACAAGGCGGGGATGATGGAAATTGGCGATATCTTTGTCGTAAACAAAGCAGATCTTCCTGGCTCTGACTTGGTGTTATACAATCTCGGAGCCGTGTTATCGACAAAGAACGACGAAAACTTTGGCTGGAAGCAAACAGCACTAAAGGTGAGTGGTAAAACAGGCCTTGGGTTGGGTGAACTCATGAACACCCTCGATCAGTTTCGCTCGAAATACGTTGAAAGATTAAAGGAAAGCAAAATGAAACAGAGAGTATCAGAGGAAATCTTGGAGACAGTATCCCAGGATATAGCAAAACAACTCACAAGAAGAGTTCAGAGCGACCCGCTTTTCGACGACATCATAAAGAGAGTCCTTAGCAAGAGCCTTGACCCGGAGACGGCTTCTCAAATTTTGATCCGGAAGATCTCTTCCAAGGGAGCTTTGCGCAAGCCCAGGAGGGAAAAACAAGAGGTGAAGATTGAGGGGGATGCAACGTAGAGTGGAAGATGTCAGAGATTTAACTCAAAGGGCGTTTTCGAATGCCTCAAAACACGAAACACAGCAAAAAGTCTTCGAAACAGATTCTGGAATCCCAGTGGCGGAGACTTATCTTCCACAGATTCCGGACGAGCTCTATAAGTCAAAACTTGGAAAACCTGGAGAGTATCCCTTCACCCGCGGTATCTATCCAACGATGTACAGGGAAAGACTCTGGACAATGCGACAGTACACTGGATTTGGCAGTGCCAAAGACACAAACATTCGGTTCAAATACCTATTGCGGGAAGGTCAGACCGGTTTAAGTGTAGCTTTTGATCTCCCTACTCAGCTTGGATTAGATTCCGACAGCCCTCTTGCTGAAGGCGAAGTGGGGAAGGTGGGAGTCGCTATAAGCTCGCTTGAGAACATGGCCACCCTCTTCTCAGAAATACCAATCGACCATGTCAGTACTAGCATGACCATTAACTCAACAGCTTCGACCATGTTAGCGATGTACTTGACAGTCGCAGAATCGAGAGGGATAAAGCGCTCAGTCCTCCGCGGCACGACTCAAAACGACATATTGAAGGAGTACGCTGCGCGGAACACATACATCTACCCTCCTGAGGATTCGTTTCATCTTTGTGTAGATATTATAGAGTTCTGTGCAAAGGAAATGCCGAAATGGCACCCTATCAGCATCTCAGGATACCACATTCGCGAAGCTGGAGCAAGTGCTGTTCAGGAGCTTGCGTTCACATTTGCAAATGCAATAGAATACGTAAACGCGCTCGTTTCCAGAGGTCTGTCCATAGATTCTTTCTGCCGTCAGCTTTCGTTCTTTTTCGCCTGTCGCAACGACTTTTTCGAGGAGATTGCAAAGTTTCGAGCGGCTAGACGCATATGGTCTAGAATAGTCAAGGAAAGGTTTGGCTCAACCGACGAGGAGTCTATGAAGCTGAAGTACCACGTGCAGACTAGCGGGGAGACCCTCACGGCTCAACAACCCGAGAACAACGTGGTGAGAGTAGCGATCCAAGCACTTGCTGCAGTGCTCGGAGGGGCGCAGTCTATTCACACCAACTCCAAAGATGAGGCCTTGGGTCTTCCCACAGAGGAAGCCGTAAGGACTGCACTTCGAACCCAGCAGATCATTGCGGAAGAAACCGGAGTCACTAGAACTGTGGATCCTATGGGTGGTTCTTATTATCTCGAGTATCTAACAGATGAGCTTGAGGCTAGGGCTCAGGAAGAACTCGAGAAGATTGAAAGGATTGGCGGGGCTTTGGATGCAATAAAGTCCGGCTATGTACAAAGAGAGATCCAGAAGAACGCTTACTCATATCAGAAGCAAGTCGATGCAGGTTTAAAGATTGTAGTTGGTGTGAATAAATACAGAGGCGAAGGAGAAAGAGAACAAGGAACAATCACCAGATTGGGAAGTGGCAATGCTAGAATCAAGATTCATTCCATATCCCAAAAATCTGTTGCATTGCAAATAAAAGGTCTTAAAAGATTCAAGGAAACGAGAGATAATACTCTTGTCCTAAATGCGCTTTCAAAGCTTGAAATCGAAGCTTCGAGGAATAGGGAAAGTAGAAGAAATCTGATGTATCCGATTATTGACGCGGTTAGGGCAAAGGCAACAACCGGAGAAGTCAGCACTGCACTTCGAAAAGCGTTTGGTGAATACCGCCCGATAATCGAAATATGAAAGAGTAGGTGAAAGCAGAACTGACAAGGCGTTCAGAAACCAAGAGGATATCTCATGTGGGGATAGCAGTAACGGATCTGGAGAAGGCAATAGCTGATTTCTCATCTCTTGTGGAGCCTTCTGAAATTGAAAGGATCAGTTTGGAAAGCGAAAAGGTCCGCATTGCAATGTTGAAGCTCGGCGATTCTGAGATAGAGCTACTCTCTCCAATTGAAAATTCTGGTCCAATTGCTCGGTTCCTTGAGAAAAGAGGAGAAGGGATTCACCATATCGCTGTGAAGGTTGATGATGTTTCTCAAGCAATAGAAAATGCAAAAAACAGAGGCTTTCAATTGCTTGACTCAACACCACGATCTGCAGCAAGAGGAGCTCAAGCGGCCTTCGTTCACCCAAAATCTGCTCATGGAGTGCTTCTCGAATTTTACAACCAATAGTGGGCAGAAACCAGTACGAAATGATTCACTCTCTCTTAGAGCTTGGGAACAAAGTAAGAGAGAAGGGTTTTTCAGGATCGGATTGCAACATATTGTGAAGCAGTAAGATAGTTGCTCTTAGCTAGAAGATGAGCGAGAGTTCCAAATCGGATCAGGAGCGAGAATCCGTGCTAGGTCTTTTCACTGTTTTTCAGGTTTGAAATCAAAAGCATGAAAGAGACCGAGAGAGCGAACGATTCATCATCGGCCCATGTCGAAAGCAAAAGAGAGTCCAGATACAACGGAGAATCTTCGGGAACTATCAACATTGGCGGAGCGATTGTTTATTACGAAAAATGCGGTCTTGGTAGACCACTAGTCTTCGTTCACGGCGCGTGTGAAAACTCCCTGTTCTGGAATCATCAGAAAATACTTTCTGATCGATTTGAGATATTGACTCTTGATCTCCCTGGGCATGGGCGTTCTCCACCGATCGACAGACAAGTTACTTTGGACACCTATGCAAACATCGTCTCTCGGTTCATCGAAGCAAACTGCTCTGAAAAAGCAATCCTAGTTGGCCACTCGATGGGCGGAGGAGTCGCCTTGTTGAACGCAATCCATAATCCCCATCTTCTACGAGGACTGGTCCTTGTAGGAACTGGTGCTAAGCTTGGGGTTCTTCCGTCAATAAGGGAGGGTCTCAAGTCAAGATTCGAGGAAACCGTCAGATCCATAGTCGGTCCTCGGCAGTTTGCTGCTGCAACGAGCCTTGAAACCATCCGCTTTGTCACAAACGAGATCACGAAATGCAGAGCTGAAATTGCATTCGCGGATTACGATGCTTGTAACTCGTTTGATGTCAGGTCTAAGCTTAGGACTATTTCCTTGCCCACTCTGATAATCGTTGGTGAGGAAGACAGAATGACACCTGTGATTTGGTCAGCTTACATGAAGGAGAACATTCCCAATTCAAAACTCGTTGTGCTTAAACAAGCATCTCATTTGCCAATGCTCGAAAGGCCATCTGACTTCAACAGGTATCTCAACGAGTTTGCAATTTCCGTCAGTTGAATCCTAGAATAGCTACCTTGGTGGGCAACACTGAATTTTACAGGTTTATTTCTTTGAGCGAGCTCGTTTGGAGAATTCTGATAGCTTGCCTTGCGAGAATTAAGGGCAAAGGTTTACTTTGACCCTAGTAGATTTGAGGTGTATTTTCCGTCCTCGTTTTCGAGAAGGGCTCATTAGAATCTTCGTGTTTGATAGTGGGGAAAACTTCTATAGGAAGCATAACAACGTATTCACACCCAGTTCCAATCCAAGAGTATTCGATACTTGACGACGGCGAATACGTTTCCCGGGCTGGAGTTTACTTATTCAATGTTCTTCAAGTTGACGACAATGACTGACCTGAAAGCTTTTCCTCTTGATAGGAGGAAAAGGAATTCTTTTTGAAATATTTGAAGATACTCACGCTTCAAGTGAAGTCGAGAAGAGAAGAAGATCCTAGGAAGGAAATCATGAGGCTCAAGGAGGAGTACTCTTCTTCAAGCTGACACAAAGTGGTTGTCGTTAAAAAAGAATCAGTCCCGTCCTATGGCCAGTCAGGATCGTGGCGGAAACTCGAAAGAAAATA
>CADDZS010000078.1 GCA_902812485.1 archaeon | reverse complement strand
GAAGTAGCACTTGCGCTCGCACTTTGCTTTGAGGATGATGTTGAACTGAATCCAGGCGGCGGAGATATGACATGAACCACCCCCTGCATATTTGGATGGAATGAGCAGTAGTATGGGTAGTTTCCTGCGATGGTGAAGGTGAAATTGAGTGTGTCGCCGGCCTGACCCGGAGGATTGATGACATTGTAGGGTTGAGTCTGAGGGCCGAAGGCATCGAACCGAGGATCTGGCGAGTTTCCTCTCGAGGTAACCGTGTGCTGAACGCCAGTGTCGTTGTTTCTCCAAATCACCGTTGCGTTGTATCCGATAATCACTGTAATATTGTCGGGGAGAAAGCCGGGATAAGTTGCATTGGCGTTCGCCGCTCCATGAGGTATTGTAACAGTTGCGTTGAACGGATCTGCGGGAACGACGGCGATTGTAGTCGTTGTGTGGAACTTTGGATAGTAGATGGCTTGATAGTATCCGAGAAGAGCGCCAGCAATGACCAAGACAATGATAATAGCAGGACCAGCCATTCCTAGTGTCTTGGCTGCTTGGCTTGGTTGAGAACTCGCTGACAAGAAAAAGGGAATCGCCCTTGCCAACAAAATTTTTCTCTCTCCATGAATTTCATTTAAGTGATTCTGTCTATTGTGGACAAAGCAAATGAATTCTCTCAACCCTTAAATACGATCTTTCGAAAACGATCTTTCACGAATCTTCGGGCGATCTTTCTCAGTTGTCCCAAAATCAAGCGGACGATCAGAAAGACAAAGCGGCTTCATCTGATCAGGAGAAAGAATCAGCTCAACAACAGAGCACTCAGCAGACTCCAGTGAAGAAGAGGCCGATCATTGGAAAGCCCATCGGAACCCCTATTGGGCAACCTCAAACACCCTCCACTCCTTCGAGCACTGTGGCTCCGCCTCAAGCTCAACCTACTTCGCTTCAGACTTCTCAAAGGGCAACTCCAGCCGCTACTACTACTGTTGCTCAGAGACCCACAGTCGGAACACCGATCAGACCCACTGGACAGCAACAGCCGGCTCAGGTTGCAAGACCTGTCATTTCGCGGCCAGCAGTTGCAACTGGAACGGTGGGAGGAAGGCCTATCGTCCCCCCGAAGCCAAAGGAAGAATCAAAACAAGAAATTACGAGAAGAAACTTTCTGAGAGGACTAGTCATCGTAGGCGGATTGCTTGCCCTTGGAGTCAGTGGATATGGCGCAGTGAGCTTTGTGAATGGCACTGTTGAGAGTAGTGGACTGTCAAAACAGCAGATCTTCGATGCTCAGTCTAACAACACCCTTCCCCTCACTGTTAACAGCATACCTGAGAACGACTGGCGGACTTTTATTTACCCCAGAACGGGCAATCCAAACATCGACTCTGACACTTTCAGTCAGAACGTACTGATTCATCTCCCGAAAGGGTACGTGGCGCCTTCGAATCTCTCATACCAGGATCCAGCAACTGGTGATTACTACATTGCATTCAGCCGCGTCTGCGTTCACTTGTGGTGTCTTTGGAGTTATAATCCAAGTATCAAGAGGGGAGCATGCCCCTGCCATGGGAGTCAGTACGTTCCAGGCGGTCCTCCGGGTTCAATAGGAGCCGAGAATCCAGGACTCGCGGTTGCAGGCCCTGCTTCGCTTCAAGTGGCCCCAAATAACCAGCTTCCAATCGTCCTACTCACTACCGATAGTCAGGGGAACTTTTACGCTTACGGGAGAGTTGGTCAGGTCGGCTGCGGCCAAAAATGTTGATTATCATTTTCTATTGATGGCTAGACTTTAGTTTCCCAAAGAAATGAATTTGGGTGAAATACAGAGCAATTGGAGACTCAAACGATTCAAGCTGAAAAGAAGGAAAAAATAGGCATAGGGTATCTAATCAAGAAGCTCTATCACTATATTGTCGACGGGCTAGATCGCACTGGGATTCTCTCATACAAATTCACTGTGCCGAAGAGATTCGTTAGCCCTCTCCCGTTCCTCGGATTTCTCACATTCATCTGTTTCCTGATCCTCGGCATCTCTGGAGCACTATTGTTATTCTTCTATACTCCTACACTTTCCGGAGCTTGGACGAGCGTTGCACTAATCAACAACACCATTCCCTTCGGGATAATAATCAGGAACATTCACTATCATGCCTCAAATGCGATGATTTTCCTCGCACTCGCTCACCTCTACTACAACTACTTTAGCGGTCGCTTCAAGATTCGAAACGAAATAATCTGGGTTACGGGGGTGATATTCGGCACAATCACGGTGCTCGAAGCCTTCACAGGCTATGACATCATAGTTAATACAAGAGCTGTGCTGGCGGTCAGCATAGGCGTATCTCTCAATTACTCGGCGCCAATGATCGGGACTCAGCTAGTACACACAATATTCGGTCGAGGCTTTCCTGACTTTATACTTCGATTCTACGCTCTGCACATCTTCATACTTCCCATACTCATGGTAGTTCTTTGCTTGATCCACTTTCCGAAGTATCTCACCTTTGACCTTCCTTTTGTGTCAGCGGTTTCAGGAGCAATACTTGTCGTGGGAGGGATGTACCCAGTGTCCCTTGGCATTCAATACACACCTCAAGCCAACGTTGGCTACACTCTTCCTGAATGGTATCTAACGAGCCTTTACGCCTTCTTGCGAACATTCATGCCCAAGTTCGTCGCAGGAATACTCCTTCCGACGCTTTTCATCTTGATGTTCATGGTGATTCCTTTCGTCGACACCAACAAGAAATATTCATGGAAGGATCGCCCTTTCTTCACAGCGCTTGGTATAGCTAGCATTGGCCAGATTCTAATAACGACTTACTGGGGATTCTTCATCAACGAAACAGCTCCTACGCCAACGCAAGCCCTCTTCATCGATCCGGTTCAGCTTTTCGGAGCGATGATTCTCGTGGCAATACTGTGCTTTGTCGGAACCTACATCTACCTCAGAAGGCTTGCATCTCAAGGCGGTGGAATAGCGAGAAGGGGCAAAAAGGTTGCCCAGCAACCAATCACTTTCCTCACCACAAAGTGGATTACCGTGATTTTGGTCGCAATGATAATCTTCCAAGTCTACTTGAATTTCATCGGATTGGAAGCTTACTTCCACAGTTTTCCCAATCTTACAATGTTCGATCTTGGATGCGTCTTCTTGCTCTTTGCGGCCATGGTTCACATCTACAGATATAGCAAGCCACTCTAAACAAGACAGGCATTTGCATAGCTTAGATTTGCAACTCCTAGTCTTGGAGCCCTCTTCATTCTAGGTCCTAGCGATCTCTTTTTGCTCCTTTATCTCACTTTTTGATGGAAGAATCCCTGCTTAAACGAAGAACTTGTCGAATTGTTTTAGGCAATCTCAAAAAGAACTTTGACCAATGTTGAGGTATGAAAGTGATAAGAGAGAGCGGGAAAACCTCCTAAACGTGGATCATCTCGAAACTCTCCGTATTTCGCTAGTCCCTCTCAATTGGCTTCCAATCAGCATCCAGGTAAAAATGTAAGTGATCAATTACACAAGACTTGAAGAGCTTTACAGCAGTTCGAAGATAGACGACATTTTCAAGTTCTACGAGATTGTTCCCGACGTTCGATCTCTCGTAGATTTCTCGAGGAAAAGGAAGAGAGCCCAGGTTCAAACTTTGACACTCCCACCTCCCAAAATCGCGGTCGGGCATTCGGACTCGAGTGAGTTTGCGTTCGTCATCCCCACCCCGAACGCAACCTCTGGGCGGGCGAGAGCACTTGCAAGTTTTTTCCGATTAGGAACAATTGTTTTTGTTCAGTCATCGGGTCAGTTCTTTAACTACGCAACGAGCGTAAACAAGGGGCTGGACGAGGCAGCTAGACTGAATCCAGATTGGATCATATTGAGCAATGATGATGTCTACCCTGTAGATCCCATCGAAAAACTTCTCCGAAGCTTGGATTCCGAGAAAGACGCCGATGTAGTGATGGCTTGCCCCGGCTACATAAATGGAGTTTGGTTTCACACGCATGAGGCCTTCTTTTACTCTGGAGGCACTTTGAGCGAACTTTTACTTGACATCTCAAGATCAAGGAAGGAATATCTCAAAATAAAGTCGATTTGTAAAAAATTTAGGGCAAAACTTGGTCTTCTCGCAGATTATCCAACAACTCTTACCTCGAAGCACTTCTATGCCAACGTTGCTTTTTACAGGTATATCAAGAAAAGGCACTCTAAGGCAAGTTTCACAAACTTTGGAGACTTTTGTGCTTTCAGGAAGTCGGTAGTTTCAAAGTACCGTTTTGATGAAACTTACATAAACAACGGCGAGGATGTCGACCTATCATTTAGATTGCACTTGGATCGAGTTCGCATACGGGTTTCTAACTTTCGGATAGGGAGCGGAATCAGCACGACTCTTGGCACTGAGAGAGCTAGAAGAATAAGAGGAATTCTCAATTCGATTTATCTTGCAAACAAATTCGGAAGTTTGTTGCTGTAATGGAAGAAACAATGATCAGGAGGGCAAAAAGAAGCAAGAAGTCATTTCGCTTTCTTGCCTGGGACGCGTGCTCTTACTAGGACATTCTTTCAATCATCTTTCTAAGATCTCGAATACTTTCATCGTGCATGGTGGTCATTTCCTCGAACTTTGCTGCGATCCTCTTACTAAAGTCCTGCAAGACTTGAGGATTATTGATGACCTCGCTAACCCTTCTTGCGACCTCATTCCTTTCGGAAGATTCCACATAGATTATCGAGTCTCCGAAGAGCTCTTCCACAGCCTTTTGCCTAGTCGATATGACCGGAACAAAGCTTGCGGCAAACTCCAAAAGAGCATGGGAAAGAGTGTATGGTTCGTCCGTGATACTGAGTGCAAAGTCAGAAGAAGCCTCAAGTCTTTCATATTCTACCTTTGGAAGAAATCCAAGAAACCTTACGTTTGGGGGAGGAGTCCTTCCTAAGATCTCTGAAATCTTGGAGTTCATCTTCTCTCTAGGGCCAGTTATCAGAAGCATGGCTCTTGGATTTTGGGCTATCGCAAAGACTTCGCTCTCGACTCTCTCGAGCGGGTGGCCTCCGTGAGGAGCCATTGAAACAATCTCAAAGCCAGGAGCGTACTTCTTCCTGATCTCCTCGTCTCTTTTGAATTGATTTCGAGATACGTAATCGTAAATTACACTGACTTTCTTTGCACCCATCCTAGCAAGCATCTTTCCCCATTCGCTGTGAGGAGCTGAATTCAAGTCTGCTGCACGGTCAACGAAGCACTCGATTTTGTAAATGATTGACCCAAGAAGGGTGCCGCTGAATGTCTTCACGCTCCATACACAGTGGTGATCGATCAGAAGCTTCTTGCGGCGCAACTTGCAGTACAGTAAACAAGTCAGAGGGCAGAAGATGGCAGGGTTCTGCGCGAACACTATGTCTGGCCCTTCGGAGGCAAGCAAGATGAGAGTCCTCAAAAAGAGGAAGAGGTACCTGAAGGGAGCTAAAAACATTGGTCCGTACAGAAGGCTCAAGTTCACTCTTTTCGCTGAGATCTCCTTCGACAACTCATCCATCCTTGGACTCGACGGCGCCCACGCTAAACACAGAACCTTTGGAGGCCCTTTTTCTTGCTCGTGCATCTCGGTCAAATCTCGCTTACTTCTTGTTCTTTCCTTCCTTCGTACACTTCCAATTTCACACTTGAGAATTAGAGCACAAACAATTCAACCCGGATGACCAAGAAAAAGTAGATTTTAGGTTGGAAAGCCTTCACTTTTCAACGCCGACATTATTTATAGCCCGAAACACAGGCTCTTTGGGCAAAGCAGGCAAGCTACTCTCTCATGGCCTCGGCATGTAAGTTTGACTCGGGGAATATCGACCTCGTTCTCATGACGTACAACAGAGAAGACACCATAGGGAAGGCTCTTGCGTCGGTCGCAGGTTATAGGTTCAACAAAGTAATCTGTGTAGACCATTTTTCTTCAGATAAGACTGTTGAAATCGTAAGAAGATTTTACCCCAATTGCGAGATTCTTTACGAAGACAAAGGATTAGGATATGCAAGGACGATTGCAATAAAGAAAGTTGAATCGCCCTCGTTCTTGTTTCTCGACAGCGACGTTGTTCTCCCTTCAGATTTCCTAGCACGTGTTTCCAAGTTTTTCGTCCACAGCCGGGTGGGAGCAGTGCAAGGAAAGAGACATGTGAGACACGAACTCTGGGGGGAAGTGATCAGATCAAGAGCAAGAAGATCGGAATACAGAGTATTAAGAAGAGGTGACAGGCCCTTCACGGGAGCAACCCTCATCAAGACGAAGGCCGCTTTAGGCGCCGAGCTATCGAAATATAAAATGTGGGAAGATTACTTCCTCATGAGACACATTCAAGAAAAAGGGTATCTTTGGCTAGAAGTTTTCGTTCCGGTTGAAACTCTCGAAGCAAAGGTTATGACTTATGGTGGTGTTCCACAACGTGCGGTAGAGAATGAGGGGGCTGCAATGAGGCTTTATGGCATAAAGTCGCCAATGGCGTTCCTTTCAGAGCAGCTGAAATACACTCTCAGGGATGCAGGGTTCGCGATAAAGCTTGGGAGTCTTCACTGGCTAATGCACGTCCTCGAATTACACAGAAAGATAGTAAAGGGGTATCTTTCTCCAACGAGATATCTCTCTTGACTTTTCTTACGAACTGACCTCCTATTCATTTGCTGCTCCCTTCTTCTTTGTGGGCATTGCCTCTACAATGCTAAGGTACTTTTTCAAGATGAAGCCGTCAAGCAGTTGATTGGTAGGCTTTATCAGTGATCATGGCGATGAGACGAAGACTTCACCCTAAAGAAATCAGGAGAACATCATCCTGCAGGACTACTCTCTTGCAACTCGCATCTTGTGCGAAAAGATTTTTCTGGCTTGAGCACTTTCACCGCAAATAAAGTGAGTGGGAGAGAGGGGAAAAAAGCTCTCGGAGTGCTGCCGCTTGAGAAACTCTTGCCTATCTGGATCCCCAGTGGCTCCAGACAAAGAGGATTACAAGCATGACTATCGAGCCTGCAAAGCCTGAGACTATCGCACCTACGAGGTCTGCGTTTGCAGAGCCGAGCAAGTACTCGAATCCAGAAATTATTGGCACGCGCACAAGGTATACGATGAAACCTATCGCATATCCGAGTAGCCAGAATCCGAATATGAGTGGTCCACGACTCATTTGGGCTGTCATGGCGCCTTCATCGGAGAAATTTGCCTATAGTGCGACTAGGTTAACCTTTATTGACAAAGAGTATTAGCTTGTTTTGGCTACTAGCGAGTTCGCTCTCCGTCTCTTGATGCTCTCTTTCCCCCATCAACTCGCACTCTCTTCTACAACGCACCATTTTCCTTGGCCTTCGTGAAACGCAAGCCTCGACACGGAGATATCCTTTCTGAGCTCCTCGAAAATCCAGTTTGCAATGTTCTCTGAAGTCGGACGCTCGAATTTCTTGTTTAGATCTTTGTGATCAATCTCAGAGAGAACTCTCCAGCACTTTTCCTCCATTTCCTTAAAGTCCATTATCATTCCGTCTTCTCGTATCCTCCCGTAAATTTCCACGACAACTTTAGCCGTATGCCCATGAGGTACACCGCACTTCGGATGACCTGGAAGGAGATGACTATAGTCGACAAAGAACTCCATGCCTAGGCCAACTCTCTTTTTCTCTTCCAACCTCTTCTCATTCTCCTCGTCTTTCTTGCTAGTAATAATAAGCTTCCAAGGGGCGTTTCAGAATCTTTGACACAAATTCCCAAACAGATTCCCCGCTTTCAAAGTATTTCCATTCTTCCTTCCCGCCTGGAACTGCCTTCCCCGTTTCTTTGTCCTTTACAATCTCCCTTATTGAAATGCAGTATTTGTCATCACATTTTGTGACGAAGGCGAAAGCCCCGCTCTCATATCCGGGAAGACTCACGACCAGTCTTATCCCTTCGTCCAATTCAAGTCCGAAAATCAGGGTCCTAAGCTCATTGATTTCGCTTATTCGTTTTTCACTGTATATTGGGGAATCTCCCCTTCTTTCTTGCATTTTCTTGCACTCTGTCCCATCTTTTCGCTGTTATTTTTGCTTCCTGAAGAAGATCAACCACTTATTTGAGGGTGCCTAGGGGTGAGAGAGATATACGATGGGGCATCGTTTCCTTGCCCTTTGAACACCGACCTCTTCACCTTAGCCAAAGGGTCTAACCATGTACGAGAGCCTGGCGAAACCCTCTTTTTACTTGTCTTATGAGCTAACTACCTTTAGAGATACATTTCAGGCCGCATGTGCAATGAAGCGCTCTCTTCCCCCGCACTTCCCCTTTTCTTTCCTCCTCCTCAATTACTGAAAGCGGAGCAACGGTTTCCACATTGAAAATTTTCAGTACGCTAACCGAACGAAAGGAGGAGCTTCGCAGGTCTGATTCTGACGAGTTCCGAATGTTTGTGTGCGGTCCGACTGTTCAGGACAACATTCACCTTGGGCATGCCAAAACCTACATCGCCTTCGATGTCCTTACGAGGTGGTTGCTAAAGTGCGGAAACAAGGTTTTCTTCTTAATGAATATCACCGACGTCGATGATAAGATATTCGACAGGGCAAAGAGAGAAAACGTCCCTTACATGAAAATTGCAAACAGGTTCTTCGAAGAATTTGTGGAGGACTTGGAATCTCTCAACATTTTGACAGTGAGTAAGTTCTGCAGGGTTTCTCAATACATCGAGCAATCGGCTATACTCGTTCGTCGCCTTCTGGACATGGGGATAGCTTACAGGCTGGATGGAAACGTCTATTTCGACATCTCAAAGGCTGACCATTTTGGCAAGTTGTCGCATCAAACAGAATATGATCTCAAATTGAAGCAGATAGACGCCGCACCTGGAAAGAGAAACTCTGTGGACTTTCTTCTTTGGAGAAAGGTCGACTCTACTGAAGGGGTGTGGAATTATGCGTCTGTCGGCGAGGGAAGACCGGGGTGGCATATTCAAGACACAGCAATTGCCTTCGATCAATTCTCAGGAAATCCCTATGATCTTCACGGAGGCGCAACCGAGCTCATCTTCCCCCATCACGAGGCAGAGCTCTCTCAGGACGAAGCGCTTTCGGGAAAGATCCCATTTGTTTCGATTTGGATGCACACGGGGCTGCTCTTGGAGAACGGAGAAAAGATGAGCAAGAGTCTTGGAAACGTCTTGACAGTGAGAAGCGCGCTCAGGAAGTTCACTTCGGACGAGCTACGGTACTATTTTCTCTCGCATCACTACAGGGAAAGTTTCGATCTTAACCTTGAGGAGATATCACACCTCTCAGCCAAGCTTCGGCAAATCGAAAAGGCATCGAGGATTGTCCTTCCTAGGTCTTCCGAAAGTCAAAGAAGCTCTCGAAGCAAGCTTCAGACTCTTCCATCCCGCCTTCCTAAGACGAACAAGCTTGTGGAACTCTTGGCGGATTTTGCGGCTGCAATGGATGATGATTTGGATACGCCACAGTCCCTCGAGATCCTGTACAAGCTTTCAGAATCCATTGTCGAGAAAGAAATGGATTCAAAAGATGCAAATGAAGAAATCTCGAAGGCTTTTTGGCACATGGTTGACTCCTTAGGGTTCGTTCTCCTCTGAAAGAAGGAAAAGAAAAACACGGCGCTGGGGGTAAAGGGAATAGGAGTGCGATCATAGAGTTCGCTCACAAATTAGCGGGAGAAAAAAGAGGAGGTCTCACTTCAGCATTTGGCAGAAGAGGAACAGTTTTCGAAGAATCTGCATTTCTTCAAAATGCTTCTTGAAAACGAGCAGTCATTCGATCGACTCTTCTGTGAAACCAAGCACGGCGACTACTTCACCCTTTTTTACAACGAGGCATTTGCTGACGATCCTATTTTCAATCATTTCGTGATCAAACCAACTCTTCTCGAAAGAAGAAAGGGAACTAGAGGCGGAGTTGATTCCGAGATGTTTCAGCAGCAGATTGAACAAACCCTTGAGAGCATAAGATCAATCGCTCAGAAGCTTCACGTGAAAGCAAGCGTCTTCATTGAAGATTTCTGGCCATTAGCAAATGAATTAAGCAAGAAAGCAATCGAGGATCACTACAGACTCTCTGGACGAATGGACATTCTATCAATGGAGTTGGGCTCCCAAAAGAGCAATGGTGATCCCAAGTCACGAATGTCCAATCCAAACATCGAGATTGAAATCACAAAAGATGTTGAGAATTGGAACAACGTCTTTGTCAGGTCCTTCAATATTGGTGAGGGATGGCATTCTGAGCTAGCCAAAAGACTGCAACAGATATCAATTGACGAACCCACCACCAAGTTGATTCTCGCAAGACACATGGGTAAGCCGTCAGGATGTCTGTTGCTTCATCGTTTTCCCAAGGAAGTCATGGGAGTATATTGTGTAGGTACACTCCCAGAGGCAAGGGGAAAGGGCATTGCAAAGGAAATGATGAAGAAATCAAAGGAGTTAGCAAGCGATGAGGACTGCAAATTCATGACATTGCAAACAATAGAAGAAGATTTTGTCTCAGGTTTTTACACAAGAATAGGCTACAAAGTAGTATTTAGAAGAAGTATCTTTCAGTAAAGTTGCTTTCCCTTCCCTCAGCTTATTATAAGCTTCGTATCTTTGTTAGTAGATCGTTGATTATTCTAAAAGTCAGTCCCCAAATAACATACTCTCTAGAAATTCTAAACGCAGGAACCTGCAATTCCCTGCCTTCTACAACGACTCTTTCGAGTGTTTCGCTTCGCTCTTTCAGGAAGTATGAAAATGGAACCCAAAAATGGGCTTCTATCTCTTCTTTGTCATCGAGCCTGACTTTCATCTGACTCTTTGCAAGGGCAACGAATGGGGTAATTCGTATGCTTCTTCTCGAGATCGGCGTCAACTCGTCTAGTTGACCAAAGAGATAGCATTCTTTCAAGTCTATCGAAGTCTCTTCCAAGAGTTCGCGTCTTGCAGTGTCAAGCATGTTGTTGGCGTCCTCAGGTTTCGATCTGCCCCCTGGAAAGGAAATCTGACCTGACCAAGGATCGCGAGGATTAGCCTTTCTCTTAAGAAAGAGCAATGAGATTTGTCCTCTTTTAGTTTCCTCTCGGAGAAGAGCAATAACAGCAGCCCGAGAGACTGAGTCTGACTGCTCACCCTTGATCTCTCGTCCGGGATTCCTCTTGATTCCTTCTCTGATCTTGGTCAAAAGCGAGCTCTGCGGAAATTCGATGTTTCTTTCTTCGATCTCGTCTTGAGAAGACACATTGTACACCGCTGCTTTCATTGATTTTTCAGTTTGGAAAATTCTGAATAGGCTTCTTTCTTTTTTCTGTCTTCGATTCAAAGGGGAAAAAACCTCTCTTGTTTCTAAACTGAGCTCTTCTATTCTTCTTCTGATTACGCTCTGAATAACCTTCTTGATTCTGATCTTTCGAGTCTCATAACTTCTGAGCCTGACTACCTTGATGCCATGCTTTGTCTTCAGCATGGTGTCTCTCTTTCTATCCCTTGCCCTCATGCCAAAGAAATTGTGCCATATCTCACCGTCTGCTTCTATCGCAAGTTGAAGGTTTGGAAGAAAGAAATCAAGCCAGTAGTAAACTGTTCGGCCATCCTTTCTCTTGTATCCTTCAACTCTGTATTCATGAAAGAATGAGTACCTTTCGACGAAACCCTCCTCTTCGAGCTCTCGTCTTATCGGCTCTTCTGTGGTCGAATACACGTCTGGGTTTCTGTTTCCCTTTGCTGCTTTTGAAGCAATGATTCTGAATCGCGTCTTCCAGTCCAGCGAGGGAGAAGCCTTCGTTTCACTAAGCCAGATCTTTTCCTTCATTGAATCCTCCCTTGATCAGAACCCGAATTTTGAAATATGCTGCTTAGACTCTACGACTGGGTTACTCTCAAAAGAAATGCATTACTGGATATTTTGAAAGAACGAGTGCCAAATAAGATGCTTCTTACAACAGACAAAGAAGAGCTACAAAGAAACAATGATGTTCTTAG
>CADDZS010000077.1 GCA_902812485.1 archaeon | reverse complement strand
ATTGAGAGGAGAAAAAAGCTAAGAAGAAAAGTAAGTCGAATGCACCATCCCGTCTGAAGTCCGCGATTGCCTCCTAGAGAGGTTCGAGCAGAAGGGGATCGGTGTAAGTAAATATTCGCGGGAATTTGATCTACAATGATCTTTACGGAAAGAGTACGATAGGGCCCCAAATCAAACTATTAGTCAGTATCGTTTTCGATACTAAAGAGTAGCTTAGATAGAACTCTCAATTTCCGGAGTATATAATGACTATTTAAAGGAAGGTCCTGCTCGCAACAACAAAAAAAGAAGAAGAAAATGTTAATCCTAAAAAATGTTGCCAAGCCTCATAATTCATTCCTTCTTCTTGGTTCTTCTTCTTCTTTCTCCTCTTGCACCTCTTGCTTGTCAGCGAAGATAAAACATGTTACACAAAAGAGTAAAGAAAGTAGCCCGGCTCAGATTCGAACTGAGGTCACCAGGTCGCCACTCTCAACCGGTTCCCCTTTCATCCAACCGGTTTCAGATCCAGAGCCTGGTCTTGGGAGCAGAACGCCTATTTCCCTCTTCAACTCGTTCTTGCTTATCCCTAGCCCAACCTGGTGTGATTGGCCACTAGACTCGGCGACGGCTTTTGTATCATTGAACAAAGTCGCCTCGACCGGGCTTCATCCGGGCTCACAAAGAAGTGGAACTTGACGCGAATATAGCCCTTATGTCGTTACGGCGACGAGCAATGGATACAGATTTTTTAGTGCTAGCATACAGTTGGTTCTTCCGTTGCACACGTTGAATACGATCAAGAAGACAAATCAAAACAAAGAGATGATTAGCTCGCTGAAGGTGAAACTCGTTTGATCGGAGAAGATGAGATCCTTCTAATTCCAGGGCCTACAACGCTGAGCTCAAGAGTTAGGCAGGCAATGGCTCGACCGCAGCAGAGCCATGTTTCCCAAGAATTCTACAACTCGTTTAAGGAATCCCTAGAGCTTGCAAGGTACGTCTTCGGCAATTCTACCGGACTCCAGTTCATCTTTTCTGGATCTGGCACCATAGGAATGGAGTCATCTGTTGTTTCTCTGCTTGAGCCTGGCGACAAGGTGTTGGTGGTCGAAACCGGATACTTTGGCCACAGGTTTTCTATGCTTGCAGAGATTCACGGATGCAAGGTAGAATCGCTAGTTACAGAGCTGGGGAGAAAGGTTGATCCCAAAATCGTAGACGAGAAGCTCAAGCAAGGCGGATACAAAGCGCTCCTCTTCACTCATGTAGATACCTCGAACTCTGTGATGAATGACATCGTCGCGCTTTCAAGAGTTGCGAAGGAAAACGGTGTTCTTTCCATTTGCGATTCAGTCAGCGGCCTTGGCGGAGCCCCACTCATCTTTGATTCCCTTGGGGCGGATGTCGTGATCACAGGTTCTCAAAAGGCGATAGCAGGGCCTCCAGGTGCAACGCTCATTGCTCTTTCGAAGCATGCCTTCGAGATTATGGAATCGAGGAAGACCCCGATCCAATCTTACTACATGAATTTGATGCGCTGGAAGCCAGTCATGGAAGATCCGAAGATTTACCTCACCACTCCCTCTGTGCAAGTGATTCTGGGGCTGCGCGAAGCACTTCTCCAGATCAAGGAGGAAGGTATTGAAAACAGATGGAAGAGACACGAGAAATTTGCCGAAGCTATCAGAGTCGGACTGGAATCGATTGGACTCCTTCCTGTTCCAGATCGGGAAAGCAGGTCTCCAACAGTCACTGCTTTCTATGCGCCGGAAAGAAGAGCGTCTGAAATTCAGGAAAAACTGAGAACAGAGTTTGGTATCCACATTTCAAAGGGATTTGGTGAATATAGAGACTCGATGCTTAGAATCGGGCACTTTGGAAACATCTCAGCTTCTGAAGTGCTAGCTCTCTTGGGCTCGCTTGAGATAGTTGTTCGCGGGTCACGAGTTGAAGCACAAGTCTACGGAAAGGCAGTCGAGACCGCCCTTCCAATACTCAGATCATAGTCTTCGAGGCAGATTCTCGCAGTCAGACCCTTTCAAGGCATGTTCAAGGATGACTTTTTGCTCAGTGCTTGCGACGAGCTTTCTTGTCTTCACTATCGTATCAGGATTCACGCTTACGCTATCTATTCCGGCCCTAATCAGGAAGTCAGTGAGCTCTGGCCATACCGAGGGTCCCTGCCCGCAGATGCTCACAGTTATCCCCTCCTTGTGAGCAGCTTTGATTAGATGAGAAATTGCAGCCGTAACTGCAGGATCCCTCTCGTCAAAGTAGCCGAGATTTGCTAGCAAACTCGAGTCTCGATCTGCTCCGAGCATAAGCTGAGTGAGGTCGTTACTTCCAATGGAGAAACCATCACAAAGCTTTGCAAATTGCTCCGCTAGGAACACTACGCTTGGAACCTCGGCCATTATCCAGACTTTGAAGTCCTTATGCCTCCAGAGTCCTTCGTCATCCATAATCTTCAGGGCCCTTTCAACTTCCCAAGTTGCACGGACGAAAGGTATCATCACCCAGATGTTGTGCAGTCCAAGCTCTTCCCTTGCCTTCTTTATTGCCCTACACTCGAGTCTGAACCCAGGTTCGTACTCTCTGCTGACATATCTAGAAACTCCACGCCATCCAAGCATCGGATTTGCCTCAACCCTCTCATACTTGTCTCCGCCCTTGAGAGACTTGTATTCGTTTGACTTGAAATCGCTAAATCGTACGACAACTGGTCTCGGATATATTGCGCGTGCAACTTTTGAAATTCCTTCAGAAAGTTTATCGATGAAGAGCTGCTCCTGACCATTTTCGATCATATAGAGAGGATGCTCTCCGATCCAGTCGGCAATAATGAATTCAATGCGCATGAGACCGATTCCATCGAAAGGCAGATTCTTATACTCGTCTATCTTTGCGGGCTCTCCAAGATTCATGTAAATCTTCGTGCCTGTGGGCGGCGCTAGCTCAGCGACCTGAGGTAGCGTGAACTTTTCGGATTCTTCTTCGGGCTCCACGACTCCAGAGAAGACAACTCCGAGAGATCCGTCAACGGTTACTATTTGTCCAGTCTTAAGCGTCTCCGTAGCCTTTTCAGTGCCAACAACGCATGGAATCCCGAGCTCTCTTGAGACAATTGCTGCGTGAGCTGTCTGTCCCCCTTCGTCTGTGACTATTCCCGCGGCCTTTCTTATCGCAGGCATCCAGTCAGGGCTCGTCATCTTCGTGACGAGTATGTCGCCCTCAGCAAACTGTCCAATGTCTCTTACGTCTAGAATGACTCTCGCAGGCCCACTAACTCTTCCTGGAGAAGCGGCACGACCTTGGAGCAACACAAGAGCCTTCTCCGCTACCTTAGCCTTCTTTGACCAAACCGTTTCGGGTCTTGCCTGAACGAGAAATATCTTTCCGGTCTGGGAATCCACACACCATTCAATATCCATTGGACGGCCGTAATGCTTTTCGACGGCAAGAACAAGCTTCGCAAGTTCGATAATCTGATCGTCGGAGATCGACTGCTTTTGCTGCATTTCGAGGGGGACTGCCACCTCTCTAGAAAAAGAGCCATTTGTCGATGTAGAGTCCCTTACGGTCATGCGCCGCTTGGTGGATATCTTCCGGTCGACGATTTCGAGGGTAGACTTTTTCACTACAAACCGATCAGGTATGACATTCCCTTGAACGAGCGACTCTCCAACTCCCCAAGCACATTCAATGACTATGACCCCTGGATCTCCCGTTCCAGGATCAAGTGAGAAAGCAACTCCAGAAACCTTGCTTTCAAGCATCTTCTGCACTCCGACGGAGATCTTCGTCGAGAGTGAATCATGACCGTGTTCTAATCTATAGAGTATTGATCGCCTTGTGAACAGGGAGGAGAAGCATTTCTTCACATGTTCAACAACTGAATCTGCACCCTTCACGAATAGATATGTTTCTTGTTGTCCAGCGAAGCTTGCATCCGCACTGTCTTCAGTGGTTGCGCTGCTCCTGACCGCAACTTCTGGATCAACTTCGTTTAGTTTCCTTCCGAGTTCTGCGTATGCGTCCTTTATGTCACGTTCCAAGTCGGCCGGCATTTTGGCATTTTCAACGAGGCTCCTAAGTTGCTCGCTTATGATCTCGACTTGATCGGGATCGCTGTGATCAACGTCCTTCAAAATCTTCTTGATCCTTTCTTGGAGCCCAGTTTCATTAAGAAAATAATCATAGGCTCGAGCAGTAATTGCAAAGCCCATCGGAACTGGAAGATTGATGCTCAGCATTTCGCCGAGACTAGCGCATTTTCCTCCGACAAGTGAAACGTCCTGTTTCTTTACTTTATCGAAAAAAATAACCCATCTGCCCGTTTTCTGGACAGCTTTCAAAGCTATTAACCTACCTGAAATGACTTGATCTCGGTATTAAGTCTTGTTGGGAAATTTTCGAGGCCATTTTTTAGAACAGTTGAAAGGGCGAGATCAAATCCAATGAACGCATAATTGTACAAAACGGAAAAGTTAACCAAAATCGGCAACAATTCAATGAAGAGCGTTCAATTCACATGAAGTTTGATTTGCTTCTTTATTGCACCAAGCAATAACAAGAAGCGAGTATTTTCCACTCAAATCAAGTATTTCATGAAGTGGCCCTAAATTTTCTCAAGGACCTCTATTCCCAAGAGCGAAAGCGACTTTCTTAGGACTGATCTGAAAGAATCCACAAGTAGGATCCTAGCATACTTGAGATCTGGATCCTTTTCCTGCAGGACTCTATTTCTTTCATAAAAAGTATTGAAGGCTTCGCACAACTTGAACGAGTAGTGAGCAATCCATTTTGGAGCAAGCATTTTTACAGATCTTTCCACAGCAAGCTGAAATTTTGATATTTGTCGGATAAGCTCTACCTCAGTTGAATCAGCAAGCAGCTCCGCCCTGAGGGTTCTTTCTCCAGAATCTCCCTCTTTTGATCCCTCCTTTGAAAGTATGCTGCTTGCTCTCGCGTAGGTGTACATCATATAGGGGCCTGTTTCGCCGATTAGTTCGAGAGCTTCTTCGAGATCAAAAACGATCATTTTGTCCAAATCCTGTTTCAGAAGCGCGAATCTCACCGCGGAGATTGCAAGCTTCTCCGAAACATTGTCGAGCCAAGAGGAATCGTCACCTACTTCAGGATTCCGTTTCCTAGTTTCCTCAAGTGCCTTCTTTTTGAGTGCCTCCATCACATCATCGGCGTTGACAAACGTGCCCTTCCTTCCTGTCATAGTGATAATGCGACCTTTGGTGCTCGCCGCTGTATCGGTCTCGAACCCTCTGTTAAGTGGACTCTTTGAGAGAAGCGAAAGTGCTTCCAATGTTTTCGGACTGAGCGAGACTATGGCATAGCCAAGGTGATAGTATTTGTTTTCAAGATTCTGGCCAGACAGCTGCTCGAGTATCTGGCAAATTATTCTTTGTAATCTCGACTGTCTTGAATCGATTACAGTGATGCTTCGCTCTGCCCCCCAGGGAACGAGTGGTTTTCTTGAAGGCTCCGCTTCCTCGTTCCCCTCTTGGGGATGAGGCAAACTAGCAGTGCGCCAAAGATCCTGTTTGTTTGGTTGAACTGTGAACCTTTCATAGTGAAATCTGTCTTCAATTAACCCTACCTTGAGGGCTGCAAAAGGAAGGTCCTTTGCAACATAAGTCGCAGTTCCGTCACTTCTCACAAGTACCTTCTCTTCCTCATTGCTATCTTGATTCTCACGATCATTGTTGCGATTTGCTCTTGTTCTGACTATCCAACATCCTCGAAGCTTTCCTTCTTTTTCCAGCACAACGATTCCTTTTTGTTTGAGTTCTTCGAAAGTGGATTCCCATAGTTTCGTTTCTATTATGTCAGATTCGTACACAAGCAGGTCGTAAAACGCCCCAAATCTCCAAGCAGTTGCAAGCTGTTCGCGTAGTACCCTGTCAGTCACCTTAACGGCAAGCTTCGAGACGATCGGGTCTCTTTCTTCGATGGCCTTCAGCACTTCCCTTTGTTTTTCCTTTAGCAACGGGTTTCGCTCGTACTCTTTGTTGACTTTCACATACACCTCGTCTCCTGCATAGTGGTCGTACTTCATTCCCTGTGGAGCCTCAGTGGAAAGCCCAAGATGGATCATCCCAACAAGAAGATCTGCGACTTGCAATCCCGAATCATCAATATAGTTTAGAACGAAAACGTTGTGCCCAGTGAATTTCAAGATTCGTGCAATACTATCCCCGATTGCCACATTCCTGAGATGCCCGATGTGAATCGCTTTGTTTGGGTTCACGGCGGTGTGCTCGACAAGAACTCTTGATCCTCTTCCTACGTCGATTTTCCCGTAATCTTCTCTTCTAGCCTCCGAAAGCACTAAAGCTTTGAAGTTTTCCTCATCGAGCCAAAAATTTAGAAATCCAGAGGGATGGGCTTCGATCCTCTGAATCAAAGAACTCTTTGAACGCTTTTGAATTTCACTCGCAGCTTTGGAAATCTCCAAGGCAACAACTGAAGGCTTGGTATTTCTTCTTCTTGCAAGATCAAAACTAACCCGCAAGGAAAGGTCTCCATACGAGGGATCAGGAGGTTCTTGCCAGTCGATTTTCTCGGGAACTTCGTATCCCAACGACTCAATTGCACTGCGTGTGATTCGAATGCATTCATTAGCAAACTCTGAGAAACTCAAAACAAGTGGCCCCTTAATTCAAATCTAATTTTTTTAGCGAAGGAAGAGATGCAGCCTTCAATGCTGACTAGATAAGTTCATTTCTCAGTTTCAAGTCGCCTGAGAGGAAGTTCTCAGCCACATGGGAGATAGCTTCGACGACACCATCGCCCATTTCAGAGGAACAAGCAAAATTGGCTTTTGATTTGACCGCAGGCGTAGCGTTTCCTACGGCTATTGCGTAACCACAAAGATCGAACATTGGAATGTCAGTTTCGCTGTCCCCAATTACGACTGTCTCCTCAGGTCCAACATTGAGGACTTTGAGTGCTTCTGAAAGTCCAACTGCCTTGTTGATTCCCTTCCTTGTCAAATGAAAAGCAAACTTGCTGTCGTTTATCACAACGGGAATGTTTTCTCTCTTCAAGATTTCCTGCCCTCTTTTCAAGTCGAAAGTTCGAAGTAGGACCACTTCAGTCAGTCTTGCGCTTACAGGTTTCAGCTCGACACCATCTATGTTCCTGCAGAGCGCATCATAAGCTCTTAGGCTTTCTGATTTGTCGGAAAACAATTTCATCTCGGTGGGGGATGTCATCAGAACTCCTCCGTTTTCGCAGACTGCGATCTTTGTGCACCCGAGATAAACACCGAGGTAGAAAGTATCCCAGGGTCCTCTTCCAGAGGCAAGAATGACCTCAAAACCCAAATTCCTGAGCCATCTTATTGAGTGAGCGGCCTCCAAACTTAACATTCCTTCATAATCGCATATGGTTCCGTCAACATCAAGAACAAATGCTTTGTATGGCAATGAAAAGAAGATTGCACCCCGTGTCATGATGATTTCTTCGGCGAGTCCTAGTTCAACTCTTCTCTTAGTGAAAGGGAAAGAGCATGTTCCTGTTAATTGAAAGTAGAAAAATTCAGAGCAGGCGGTTTGAAATTCGAGTGCGCGTTGGAGTTGTGCTAATAAGACTTATTTTGCTAGCTCATGTCAAAAATCGCAAGAACTTGCTTTCTTGGTATGGGCCTGTAGCCTAGCATGGATAAGGGCGTCAGCCTGCGGAAGTTACACATTTTACAGATATCCACCTCATTAACGTGCAGAAAGCTGGAGGTCGTGGGTTCAAATCCCACCAGGCCCGTATTATCTTTTCATTTTCCCATATACAATCCAAATAATTTGAATTCTAATCCAACTTTCATCCGATCGTTAAATTTCTGCAAAATCCTCCTCTAGGGGTCTCAAGGAGAACGGCCCAAGTTCTCAAGCGCTTTGCCGTTTCGATTCGATTGCTGCTTCGTCTTCAGCACTCGAGGATTTGAATTGCCTTATTTGTTTCTTGTAAAGCTCAAGGAGTTCATCTACAGTCGTTGCATCTTCTGGAGCCTTATCATCTCTGATCTTGCCTGTAAACTTTGGAAAGCGAAGTGCAAGTCCGCTCCCCTTTCTTATCGAATCCAAACCAGCGGTGTAAACCGGACTCAATGTGATTTCTGAGGCGAGAATCTCTATGACAACCCTTGGTTCAAACCAAACATCAGGTGCAACTCGAGCGTCAACGCGGGGATTTTTTGTTTCAAGCTTGTATTTCGAGAGCAACTTTGTCAAATGTTCTAAATCTGAATCACTGAATCCCGTTCCCACCTTGGTAGTCGTGCGAAAGACATCGGCCTTGGGGTCGTAGGCTGCGAGAAGAAAAGTTCCGAATGTTCCCGCCCTTCTTCCCATCCCATAGCTTGCGCCCACAATAACCAGATCTAGAGTGTCTCTAACCCCAGTGATATACTCTGGTTTGTACTTTATCCACGCGAATTCCCTTGCACCGGCTCTATAGCTACTTCTTGGATCCTTTATCACGAGCCCCTCGCACCCCAAGGACAGAGCTTCCTCCATCATCTTGTCGATTTCTTCTGCGCTTGAGACTCTTTTGGAAGGGACAAGAGATATTGTGTCGCTACTCTTTGATTTGCTGTAAAGCTTCTCAAGCGCATTGCGACGTGAAGAATAGCTCTCATCGATCAGCTCCTTTCCATCCTGAAGCAAAATGTCGAATAGGTTCAGGGACACCGGATAGTTCTTCATTGCTTCCTCTACGCCGTACTTTCTTCTCCTGTGCATCAGCTCTTGAAATGGGAGATATTTTCCCTCCCGATCAAGCGCAACCACTTCGCCCTCCACTATGAGTGATTTCGCAGGAAGCGTCGAAACCGCCTTTACCACATCTCCAAAATGAGCGGTTATCCTTTCGAGTCTGCGAGAGTAAAGCTCAACCTGCCCCGAGAAGCTCTTGTGAATTTGAACTCTTTCGCCGTCGAGTTTGTACTCCGAGGCCGCGTCCCCTGAGAGTCGCTCGATTATTTTCTCAGAACTGTCCATCCTTTCCGCAAGCATCGGCCGAACAGGCTTCCCCACCGTGACTTTTACCTTGTCAACGCTTTCGATTCCGCTTCCCACCAGAAGCTGGGCAACATAACCGAGATCGCTGGTCAGATTGTACGCTTTTTCGAGTCGGTTTCTGTTTTTCTTATCTCCAGTGAAGGCAACGGCAAGCGCATCAAGAACAGTGTAATCTGCTACTCCCAATCTTAACTTACCTGTGACAAACCGCACGAGAAATTTGGCCTCAATCGGGTCGGCCGAGTTAAGAAGGGCTGCAAGCTTGTTAATTCGAACCTCGATAGATCCCTGACCCGTGGATTTCGCAATTTCATCCAGAGTGTCGTAGACTTTCTTCACAGTAAGCCTCTCGGAGAAGAGAGCCTGCTGCGATTTGTTTTTTGCAAGCTGACTCGCTACATCTCCCAAGTCTCCGGTCTTGCGAAGAAGTTCTTGAATTTTTGATGGGTCGGTGCCATAAGCTCGTTGCAACGCCTTTGATACTGTCTTCTCGGCTATGCCGAGCTCAATGCCTTCAAAATCCGGATGAAGCTTACCCTGAGTCATGTAGCAAACTTGGGAGATGAATTCCTTCGGGGTTTGCTTGAGCAAATCGGACAGAATATTAGTGAGCTCGATTCGGGAGGTCGTCTCAGTCATCCTTTGATAAGAAGTTGCAAGTATTGAGAAATCCAAATCTTTCTGATTACCGCCATTTGATGAGTTGAGAGGGCTTCGTATAATCCATTTTGTAGGATGATTCACATTAGGACCGATTTATTGCCCCAAAAAGCTTTGAATCAATCACTCCTCCCAATGTCTTCCGTGTCAATATAACTCCATACTGAATGAAATAAGAACAGTTATTCACAAGCTTTGCTAGAGCAGCCCATTTCTTTTTTTTTGATGCAAGAGGGAGAAAAACTTGCGTGCTGAAAACGAAGATACACACTCTCTATTCCCGCGAAGTAGCAAATGATTAATAGATATCTTTATGCATGAAATACTTTGAGAACGCGGAAATTCGAACTCTCGGGGGGAGAGAGAGAAAAATATGGGTGGCACAAAGAAGAAACCAATCAGTCAGGCTGACAAGTCACAATCGGCAGCACAAGCCGAGCTAGAAGGTACTCAAAAGAAGCCAGAAAAGAGAAGCGCAAAGGAAACCAAACTGGCCGCACAACAAGCAAAGCAGCAAGCACTTGTGATCCCCAAGCTCGACGAAAAGCAATTGTTGAAAACGCTTGCGCCTCTCAAGGCAATCACTCTGTACGGAACATCAAGGGCTCTGAATGTAAATGCTGCAATTGCAAGCCAGTTGCTTAGAAATCTTGAATCAAAAAACATCTTAAGAAGGGTCGGGGGATATAGTGGTCACTACATTTACGCCCTGAACCAACCTGCCTCATGACGAGGGCGAAAACTGAGGCACAATCCTTGTGACTTGAAGGGAATCTCCTCTTCCAGTTCTACCAAGCAACTCTATTGATCCAGGATCAAGGGATCCAAGTGGATTCATGGATTTCTGGCTTTTAGTTTTCTTGAGAAAGAAGCAAAGCATGGAACCTCCGGGTAGGAACGCGAGTTCACCAGGCTCGAATTCAAGTCTTGCCTTTTCTTCTCCCTGAACAACTGGAGTAATGATGTAAGCAAAGTTTCTCTCAAAAAAATTCAAACGACCCCCAAAGGGGACAGCCCTTTGTATCTTCGTTGTTGTAATCGGAGAGAGGTGTTTCAGTATCTTTGCCCTGATCTGTCCTTTTCCTTGAATTTCTGCGTACATGATCAGCTCCGAAACCGAAGGAGGTTCTGAGCCAGGCGATGATTGCAAATTCGGCCAAATGGCTAAACTGCTGAATCCCTTAAGATTTTTGTCGTTCCTCCGGAAAGGTTTATCTGCACTCTTTAGCCGGAAATTCGTATCCCCCGGTGCCGCTTTCCTTTTTGCCTACTGTACACCGTACTCGACTGTCTAGTCCTCAGAGAATCAAAAGAAAGAAAGCAAAGTCTCCTTCTCAGGAGAGCATTGAGACCTTCCAGGTTACTATTGGGCCACCGAAACTCACTCGATTTGAAAGGGCGAGGATCATAGGCGCACGATCTCTTCAACTTGCTCTCGGGGCACCTCCTTTCATCAAAGTCCCCGAGGACGTTCATAATCCAATTGACATTGCGATTGCCGAGCTAGAACAGAAGGTTCTTCCAATCAATATCAGGCGAACGTTACCAGATGGTCAATACGAAGATATTCCGCTGGACGTTCTCATTTCTTGAATGATGTCAAATGTCTCGTCTCACTTATCTAGGGCCATATCCAAATCCATTGGTGCTGGATGAGAGCAAGATAAGAACTTTCGAGGATCGTCAAGTTTGAAGTGTTACGTCTGCACGAAAACTGCCAAAGGAAGCTGCGATATGTGTAAGAAGCCTGTTTGCAGGATTCATTTTAACATGTATTACGACCCGAATACTCGACTCATGACAATCCTATGCGGTAACTGTGCTCAGATAAAACGCAGAGAGCTTGGTTAACCGAAGAGGGCTGGGTTACGCTTATATACGCAATTCGGGTCAAAGCCGATTTGCAGTCAGAAATGTCATCAAAGAATTCAAAACAATCAACGGAACCAGTCTCTGCAAAACCTGACAGTTCTGCTCAACAGCAACAGGAGCGCGGCCAGCCGCAGCAACAGAAGCCGAGTAAAGTTTCTCCTCCAAATCACATATTCGTCGGGAAAAAGCCAGTGATGAGCTACGCAATGTCGGCGATGGTCCAGCTTTCCCAATCCGGAGAAATCGTGTTGAAGGCGCGTGGAATGGTGATTTCGAGGGCGGTTGATGTGGCTGAGATCCTTACAAAGAGGCTCGGAAACAATGCCTTCGAAGTCAAGGATATCAAGATCGACACCGAGAGACTCGGGGAGGGAGACGACTTGAGAAACGTGTCCACGATCGAGATAGTAATTGGCAAAAAATCCTAGAACTATCTCGTGAAGGGAAGTTAACTGTTTCTTCGTGTTAAGGCATAATTTGTGGGAGCCTCCCCACAATATCTAGTACCTCTCTGCATC
>CADDZS010000076.1 GCA_902812485.1 archaeon | reverse complement strand
GAACCAAAGTGATATTCGAAGCTGACGATGGAAGAGCCTGCCCACTGTGCGAAGCGGAGATCAGAATCCGAAAACTTCGCGAAGCCCTCTCTGACAAAGAAAACCGAGCAGTAAAAGAAAAAGAAATGGAAAACATCAGAAGTTGAAGTAAAGCGCGCCTAGAAAACTAGCTTGATATAGGATCTCTAGATTCGGTTTGAGGCGCCCGAGCATCGATCAGAACTCTGCCACCTGACACCGCCTACCAAAGTATTAAACGAAAAATCGCTTCAAATCTCGGGATCAAAGAAAGAGAAGTATGATCCTTACCTCGTGTGAATTTTTCACTGCTGTGACTTTCACGCTATTTGCCAAGTGTGCTGGGAAAGGAGATAATGTAGGTAGGTAGGCGAAAAATCCAACTTTGAAATTCCCGTTTCGTTTGAGTAGAAAAGGGAGAAAGTCTGCGATCTCGAATTCGGTCGCAATCGCAATTACAGTATTCATAGTAACTCTGATAGCAGCGGTCGCATACGAGGGCGGTCTTTTCACTGTGAACTATGGCGTGCTCTCAAATAATGGCTCGATAAACACCAATTCGGCCACAACCACCGAGAACAGTAGCACCGGCAACTCTCTGGTCATAATCACCGAAACTGTAACCAAAACAGTGACGAGTGTTTCGACGACCACAGTCTACTGGAGTCCAGGAAACAACAGCGGGATAGAAGTCGGATCAATTGTGCTCTATAGCGGCACCACTTCGAACTCTTCCCTAGCAGGGACAGCAGCTTTCGAGATTACTTTTAACAACCCAGGAGCTCCGACCTACATCACGTCCATCACTCTTGCAGGAGGAGGGCTTTCTCCACCAATCAATTCTTGGGATAACAACAGCGCAGCTCAGACGAAGAAAAATCTCATAATATTCAACTCTCCTCACGTAGGGAACAACTACATAGCAGGAGATACGAACACGACATTGATTTTCTATCCTACGACGATGTCGGATCCCGTCGAGTCGATTGCAAAAGGGCAATCTTACAGCTATCTAATCGAATTCGCTGACGGCGAATCAATAGCTGCTCAAGTGGTCTCCCAATAACAGGGAGTAGAACGAACCAAGAGATCCTTCTCCCAACCGCTTGGTTGACACTATCTTTCTCCTAGTTCAAGAAGAGAAAGCAGAGAAACAGAGTAGCGCATAGGCTATTTCGCGACATCGAATTGCTTGCTTTGATCACCTAAGAAGAAAGAAAAAGAAGGACGAAGAAGTGAAGAAGGCGGAGGATGGAAAACAGTTGATGCTACTCGTGGAAACTTGCAAAGGCGAAAGAAAAGGAACTAGTAGGAAATCCCTCTTTCTTCCTTTTGCTCGCTTCCTCTTCTTCTTCTCCGTCTCTCAATCTTGCGTGATTGCAAGGCTTTCCGTTATCGAGCGTATTTCATTCAGAACTCCGAATCCCTTCTCCGAAAGACGGTAGTACTTCCTACTTCCGTCCATATCTGAGACGACCAGGGATTTAGCCTCAAGCGTCTTGATGTATTCTTGAAGAATCGCCCAAGATAGATTCGCTTTGTACATGATTCTGGTCGGCTTCTGTGGGCCTGCTTCGAGTGCTTGGAGAATGTCGTAGTAAGTCTCGAGTCGATCTCGTCTGCGCGATTGGGTTTGAACACTTGAGCCAGCTTGCGGAGTTGCGGCTACGCTTGGCGGATTGCCTTGCGTTGTCTGAGTTGTAGTTGTTGTTGTTACGTATTGTTGTGCCATCACACGTATCTAGAGCTGTTATATCCACGATAGATATAGACGTGCTGGCTTTACAATTAGCCGACTCTATCTTCTGGGAAGCCTCCCTCATGAGTTGAGAGACAGGGGGGCACACAAGAATGTCCTAGAGATGGACTCGAAATATCTATGCAGAATACTTTGAGGAGAAGAAGGACGCATAGAGAGTCTGCTACGGATTCCTATTCCCTTGCCTTTCGCCCAGACTCGTAGTCCTTTTCGAGAGCAGAAACGTATTTGTCCCAAACTATGTTTGTATGCTCTATCTGGTACTTCTTCGAAGGCGGATTTGGGATCTTCCAGTTCTCCTTGAAGACCATGTCAAGTTTGGTCTTTTTCCTCCCTAGACTTTTGAGCTTGTATTCACCTGTTTCAGTATCTTCTTCTCCGTAAAAGTCTAGGTGCCAAGAATTGGGAGGTTTAAGTGTTACAATGTCTACACCGATTTTCTGCTCGCCGTCCTCTCCTTTGTAGAGCTGAGCGTAAACTATCTTCTTCTTGGTCTTCTCGAGAATCTTCCTCACGCTGGTTGACCCAGTTAGTTTTGGATCATCTTCCCTGAAATCAATGCACCATTCGTAGACGTAACGCAGAGGCGCATTGATGACCTTTGAAACTCTGAAAACATACACCATATTCTATCAGCATCACACTCTATTTACTCATGCAATTGGAGAAGACGAAGACACCAAGCGTAATTTAAGCATAGCACTAGCACCCCGGAAAATGGGGCGTCAAGCAAAGATACCCTTTCTCCCTCTCCCTTGCTTTTCAAATTCCAGCAAGGATAAGGTAGCTATTCAAACCAACTATCAGCGAGACAGTGATTATCGAGAAAACAGTCGTGAGCTTCGAGTTGACTAGTTCGCCCATAAATTTTCTCTTCGAAGTGTAGTAAACTAGAGGGATCATAGGGAGCGGAATCATGAGACTCAGGATCACTTGGCTGTAGATTAGGAGGCTGAGTGGATTCACTTGAAGCAAGATAGCGATCGTCGTCGGGAAGACATTGACGAACCTAGTCACTATTCGTCTTGCCCAGACGTTCCAGCGCTTCTCAATCAGCCCCTCCATTATCACTTGTCCTGAGAGCGTCCCGAGGGTGGATGAGAGAAGCCCTGAGGCAAGGAGGGTGAGTATGAAGATTGTGCCTACTATTGGAGCGAAAATCCGCCCCAGCTCCTGTACTGTCTCCTGAATTGTGATGTTTGGATTCGGATAGAGAGGAGTTGCCACAAGGAGTATTCCAACGTTCACGACAGCCGCAATCGTGAGAAACAAGATGGTCTCCTTCATGTGAAGTTTTCTTGTCAGCTGTTTTGTTTCAAGGGAAGGTTTCTCCCTCTGCTGAGTAGGAGGCGAAGAAGGCGTTAATGATGTCGTAGCTCCCGCTATGGGCAATGATGGCAATGACTCTGAACCAACAGAATTCGACGACGATAACGACGACGAAGAAGAAGCAGCAGGAGGAGGAAGAGGATCAGATTTGGACGCGAGGGAGATCCCATTCTTCATACCTCCGTTTCGGTTTTCCAAGAGTTTGCCACTGTCGGTCATTTCGAGTTTGTTCTTCGTAAGCCAAGAATGCACAAAGAGTGCGTGAGGCATCACAGTCGCCCCCACTATCCCGACGACTAACAAGATCGCATCGTAGCTAAAAGCACCTGGGACAACTGAGTGATACGCAACCTGAGCTAAGCTTGGCTTTACGACGAAAAGCTGGTAGAGCAATCCGATTACGAGGACGCTTGTTAAAAGCATGAAAAATTGTTCAAGAACCCTAAACTTTCTCGTGGCCATTGCCATGATGATTAGAACGTCAAAAGCGCCGAATATTGCCGCATAGAGAAGTGGGATCCCGAAGAGCAAGTTGAGTGCAATCACAGTCCCGAGATACTCGGCTAGATCCGTAGCCGCAGCTGCGATCTCGGCTCCGAGCCAATAGGAGATTACGAGCCCTCTTCGGCGAAGTGATTGCCTCACGAGTTCAGCGAGAGAGTAACCTGAAGCAATCCCAAGCTTGCCCGAAAGGTACTGCAAAAGCATGGCCATCCCTGAAGCAAGCCAAACTGCCCACACTAGCCCGAATTTGAAACCTGCACCGGCTTGGAGATCAGTTCCATAGTTTCCAGGATCCATGTAAGCAATCGAAACCATGAGGGCAGGTCCAACGTAGAGAAGAAACTGGCGTAAAGACCCAAGTCTTTTGCTTCTCCTTCCCGTCCCCCTTCTTGGTTTTTCGGAATGTCCCACTCCGGCGGGGATCTGTTGCATTTGTTTTCACCCTCATTGTTTCTTTTTCTTTCTTCTGCTCTTCCCACTCCCTTCCTTACACTCACTTCCGACCCTTTTTCTGTCAAAGAAAAGAGGAAAGCAAGTTCCAAAACTCCCGAAGGCTTCGGAGACAAGCTCGGATCAATTTTGGGAGTTAAAAGTGATAGAGCGCGCGATAAAGATAGATATGTGAAATAAGATTTCAGGCATAATATAAAGTTTGTTACGTCTAACTTCTTCCAAAGATTTTGAGAAGGAACTCTAACAAAAGCTTTGCAACTTGGGAAGTAGAAGTCTCTTTTTTCCTTCCTCCCTTTTCGAACAGGCGAATTAGATGCTGAAGAAGGAGGAAGAAGAAAGGAGGAGGAGGTTGCTTGCCTAAAGTGGCTATTGGAGGGAGAGCTTGGAAAACTCTAGTAAAGGAAGCGGAGAATCGCGAGTGTATTTCCTTTTGGGTCGTTTTTGCCTTATTTGCTCAGTTGGATACGTTCGTAGATCTTCTCTCCCCGCTTCTCTTAGCATTCAAACCTTTTCTTCGAGCAGATTTTGGCGTTGTTAGTTGACTCCGTCTCTAGAATAAGAACCTTGAATCCACAAGCGTTTTTGCACATATAACTTGAGAATTATGCTCGTTCGTTAGCTCAAATCCCTTTACTTTTCTCTCTCCCCCCAAGGACGGAGAGCGACGAGTGAAAAAGGTCCAGCAGGATATGGAAAATAATAGAGATTGATGGCTTTTGGAGCTTGGCTTTGCGATCAACCCGACTGTCGAATTTCTGACGCTTGCGATCACTATAATTTCCGGCTATTTTGCCTTCAGGCAGCGATCAAACGTCTATACTGAGGCAAAAGATCTCCTCGTTTCGTCACACGTACTCTTCTCGCTTTTCATACTCCTTGAAATTCTCAAAACTTTCATCCCAAAGAGCTTCGTAATTGATACCTACGCAACGCTTGGGACTACGCTGATACTCGGCATAGTCGAGATCTTGACACTGATTTCTTGGCAGGTGTATCTCCAAGGCTCGACACACGGATTTAGCAATCTGATCAGATCAATATTCAAATCAAACAAGAAAAACGCCCTAATCTTCGGCGTTGGCTCTTTGTACATCGCCTTTGTAGATGCATATCTTTTGATCTTCCATCCATACGAAATCATGACCGTTCCTAGCTTCGGTGGAGTCTCAGTTGTGACCAACGAATTTTCTCAAACTTTTCTGATTCTTCTGCTCGCCGTTCTCATACTCTTCATGGCGTATCCAACGACTCTCTTTCTGCTAGCTCGAAGAAAGACGAAGCAGAGTATCGTAAGGCGTGCTCTGGTCCTCCTCCCTCTTGCCTGGATCTGTATCGGGCTCGATCTGCTCGTGTTCAACGGCTATTCTATATCGATGGGCTTCGACGCGCTTGCTCTGGGTTACTTGTTTGCTTCGGTTGGAATAGGAGCAACCGCTTTCATTTTGAGAAGGGCCTCGCTTTTGGCAGCCTTCTTCAAACCTTCCATTCAAATGACGCTAGCTCCTTCTTACCCCTTCTCAAAGAGCGTGGGATTGAAGTCACCCATCCCAAGCGGGAGCTACCTCCTAGAGGTGGAGCCTTCGCTCAACTACGAGCGCTTGATGAAGGATCTCGCCGTAGAGCTCGTTTCAAACAAATTCCTTGTCTTTGTTTTTACCCCCGCTGCTAGCAGAACTTACGGAGTCCTTTCCCCAATCAAAGGTGTGAGATTTTACATAATGACCTCGACGGCCTCTTATCCTGGGCGCACCGAAGATTCGAACCAGATGGTCGTGCCCGAGGACGATCCGACTATACTCCTTGATACGCTTCGAAAGACTATCCTATCAGTCACTCAATCTTCTGGAATCGCGGTGGTGTTCGACAACCTCTCAGACATGATAATGACTGCGGGCGCGGAGAGATGTTACAAGTTCATAAAGAGAGCAAACGAAATCCTAGCCGAGAGAGAAATCGTAGTGTCCATATTCCTTCTAACTAAGGGAGCGCACGACGAAAAGACTACGAATTTGATCCAGAATCTCTTTCGAAATCACATAGTGTTTGACTCCGAAGGTACTAAACTCAAGAGAGCGTCGGAGCCCGCGCTAGATCTCGAAATGCTCGAGCTTCTAGATCGAACGAGTTGATTTCCCTTCACCCTCTCCTCTCGCAAAAAAAAGAGAAGGAGTAGAAGGAGAAGAAAAAAGAAAAACAAAACTCTCTTCCTTCTGCTCCCTCCTCCATTTCCTACTACCTTCGCCTAGTTCTCTCTTCCATGAGTTCGCTCGGAGTTTCGACGAGGCGCAAAGACGCGATCTGTCTTGTTGAGCGCCTGATCACCTGTATTGCGACGACTTCGCCAATCGAAAATTTGGAAAGAGCCGCCAACACATCCTTCATTTCTCTGACCTCGTGCTCTCCGATCTGAACTATGACATCTCCCACCCTAAGACCTGCCTCGTACGCCGGGCTCGGCCTTGCGATTTCAAGTATCAAAGCACCCGAATCTGTGGAGAGATCAAACCTTCTCGCGATGCTCTGATTCACAGTGGCCGCAGAGATTCCAAGCCACGGGCGAATTACTCTTCCCTTCTTGAGAATCTGCTCGGCGACAGACTTTACCGTGTTGATCGGGATTGCGAATCCGACTCCGTGTGCGAACGGGATTATGGCAGTGTTGATCCCAATTACTTCTCCCTTCAGATCTGCGAGCGGGCCACCGCTGTTTCCTGGGTTGATCGCTGCATCAGTCTGGATGAATCCCTCGAAGATGAAATCTCCCCCTGGAAGTGCCCTTCCGAGAGCACTCACGACACCAGTCGACACAGTGGGACCTCCAGGTAGACCGAATGTGTTGCCTATGGCAAGAGCGAACTGCCCCACTTTGAGCTTCTCAGAATCTCCAAGAGATGCGGCAGGTAGATTTGGCTCATCGACCCTCACAACTGCAACATCAGTTGCTGGATCTCCTCCTATAACTTCGCCCACAAAGGATCTCCCGTCTCTTAGAGTAACGCGAACAGTGTCCGCATCGTCAACGACATGATTGTTTGTGATTATGTAGCCATTCGAGTCGAAAATCACTCCAGAGCCACTCCCTTCGAGTGGGACTACACCGTATCTGAAGCTTCTCTCGAATCTCGTGCTGTCTATTGTAACAACACTTGAGCTTAGTTTCTCGACCGCTTCTGTTATCTGACTTTCAATTAGGGCAAGGGTCATTTCCTTCTTCTTCTCCTCCTCTTCGAGCTTCTTCAATCCCCATATCTCTTTCTTAAGAGACGCGCTACTGGGAAACGTAATCGCTCGGAGTAATCTTGAACTCTTGAAGCTTTTCCGATCTCAAGACTGAGATCGTGATTTCTCGTCCTATCACCTGATCGGTGAGAAGCCTCTGAAGGTCATACAAGTTCTCAACTTTCTTCCCTGCGAGTTTCACTATCACATCGCCCATCGCAAGACCTGCTTTCTTCGCGGGTGTATCAGGCGAAACGGAGAGCACCATGAGCCCTTCACCTTGCCCGAGTTGCTTTGCGCTTTCTTCTGGGAGCTCCACTTCGTTGAGCATGACTCCGAGGTAACCCTTCCTGATCCTCCCTTCCTTTGCGAGCTTTTCAGCAACATCTTTCACGACGTTCACCGGGATCGCAAGACCGCGAGAGAAAGCATAAGCCGCGCTCAGCCCAATCATCCTCCCTTGAGCGTCGACTAGTGGCCCTCCGGAGTATCCAGGATTCAATCTTGCGTCAGTTACAACGATCTCCTCCATAGGCGCAAACCACATTCTTCTCCCTCCCCATCGGCTTCCGCCGCGAAGGTTGCGATGAGCACTCGTGATTATGCCTGAGGTTGCCGCGGGTCGATCTCCAAAAACGTTAGCCAAGGCAAGCACGAACTGGCCAACCTCGAGCTTGTCTGAATCTCCCCTTTGGATGGGAACGAGCCCGTTCTTCTTGAGATCAGCTTCTATTTTGAGAAGGGCAACATCTGTTTCGCGATCCTGACCGACTATTTTAGCCTCGATAGTTGATCCGTCTCCGAGCCCTATCTCGACCGAATCCGATCTGTCAACGACGTGGTTGCTCGTGACTATGTAGCCATCATCTGACCACACGACTCCACTCCCGCTCCCTCTACCGGCCCCAACTCGCACGACAGAAGAAGATACTTGCTTTGCGAGCAAGACAACTGCATCGGAAATTTCCTGCAACACTTCTATCGCTTCAACTGTTTTGATACTTGAGTCCATTTCTCTTTCATTCACTCTCTCTTTCTTTCTTTGTTACTAGCTTTCTTCACTCTGATTATTCAATCAGTAACAAGTATGTTTGGAAGGGTGAAGGATATGTTGACTAGGGACAATAGAGGGTTAGTCACAGGGAAATGCTAGTTTCGAAGCCGTGGCAAAAGGCGATCAGGTTCACAACTTTACTCCTTGAGGCTCTGTTCTTTTGGATATCAAAGTTCGAGCGACTTTGGAAAAACTGTTTAAAACAGGATTTTCTCAGCTTTTTTCTTGAAGCTATATGGAAGCGAAAGGGAATTGCTGTTCCAAAATCCTACTGTGAAAGAGATCGTCGAGAAGTACAGAACTGTGTGGGCGCTCAACCACTCAAGTGCTGTCCTCGGATGGGATCTCGAAACTCACATGCCAGAAGAGGGGGCAAAACCCAGAGCGGTTGCGACGGCCGAGATCGCTCTCCTGAGACAGAAGCTCATTCTCTCGCTCAAGGATCTCGTGGAGAGGGCAGAGAGACATGATCTCGCAGATCTCAACGACTATGAGAAGGGAGTGATTCGAGTCTTAAGACGCGCCATCGATTACAACACCAAGATCCCTCCTGAGCTTGTTGAAAAACTTCAGAAGATTAGGGCAGAATCGACGCTCAGCTGGCGGATTGCCAGGAAGAAATCCGATTTTTCAATCTTCAGGCCATATCTAGAGAAGATCGTTGAGCTCAAAAGAGAAGAGGCTGAAAAGCTGGGATATGTAAAACACCCCTACGATGCGCTACTTGATCTCCCCGAAGAGGGGCTTACAGTCGAAATCATGGATAAGATCTTCGCAACCTTAATCCCGGGTCTGAAAAAGATACTTGAAAAAGTCGAATCTAAGCAATCTGATGGCGATAGTTCTTTCCCTATGAAGAATCACCCTCTCGAATCAATGAAGTACGGCGAGGGAATCATGGAGAAGGTAAATGCCGAGATTCTCAAAATCTTGGGAATGCCAGAGAAGAGTTTTCGAATGGATATCTCGACCCACCCATTCACAACTGGCATCGCGCTCAAAGACGTGAGGATAACCACGAGATACGAGGGGATAGATTTCAGGGCGAGCATGTTCGCAACAATTCACGAGTGCGGGCATGCGATTTACAATCTTCAAATCAGCGACGAGCTCGAGTACACGCCGCTAAGAAGTGGAGCGTCTTCCGGTATCCACGAGTCCCAGTCGAGATTCTGGGAAAACATTGTGGGTCGGAGCAGACAATTCGTGCAAGTCATTGCCCCAATGCTCAAGGAGAAGCTAGCGTTCCTCAAAAACTACGGGGAAGATGATCTCTACGCCTACTTCAACTTGGTGAAGCCCAGCTCCATAAGGGTCGATGCGGACGAGCTCACCTACAACTTTCACATTGCCCTAAGATACGAAATAGAAAAGAGGATCATAGGTGGTGAGATCGGTGCTCGAGAGATCCCATCGATATGGAATGAAACCATGATGGGCTTCTTGGGAATCAAACCAAAGAGCGACTCGGAAGGCTTGTTACAAGATATTCACTGGAGTGGCGGCTCGTTCGGCGGATTCCCAAGCTATACAATAGGGAACGTCGTCGATGGAATGATCTGGCACACCATCAAGACTAAAAAGCAGCAGCAACAACAACAAGAAGAAGAAAAGAAGCTCAACTTGGAGGACACAATAGCTTCCGCCCGTTTTGATCTTCTCAAAGCTTGGCTCAAGGATAATATTCACAATTTCGGAGCGACCTATTCTCCCCAAGATCTTATGAAGAGAACCTTTGGAGAGGGCTATAACCCAGAATGGCTTGTCAGATATCTAGAGTCGAAATATCTCGCCTAGAAACTCTGTTTCGAGTTATCGTTGTTGCATTCTCAATCAAAATCGGACGATTTGAAAATACGGGGAATCCCATCGGATGATAGGTTGCAATTTCTAGTTTCTCTAGATCTCTCTTTGAAAGAGAGGAAAGCCAACTTTATGCTACTACTCTAAATGTTGATTTGATCTTTTATGTGTCCTTCTTGTGTGGGCACTCTCTCTTCCTTCCGCTCTCACTGCTCCCCTTTTCATTAGCTTGCTGGAAAGATAGAGTAAATGCAAGTGCCACTTACATTTTTTCCATTCCTGCTTCGCTCCAAATCGCACTTCCTTTTGGAGGAATCGCCACTTTGGAGTTGCAAAGACAAAGGAGTCGCGATAGCAAGAAGACAAGAAAAGAGGCGGAAGAGCTAGTTTCATTGGAAACGAATATAGTGTAGGATAAAGCTCCTGAAAATATTGTGCACCTCAAAGATATCACTGGCACTCTCGGAAGCGAGCTAAGAGGAAAGAAGATTGCGCTTTGCGTGACAGGCTCTGTTTCGATAACAGAGGCCCCACGAATAGCAAGGCTACTCATGCGTCACGGGGCAGAAGTAATTCCTCTGCTCACCCCCAAAGCCGCCGAGCTTGTGTCCCCAATGATATTCGAGTGGTCTACTGGAAATCCTCCGATCACTAAACTTACCGGAAGGGTGGAGCATGTCGAACTCGTGTCTCCGCCCAGCAAGGTGGATCTAGTGCTTGTCGCTCCTTGCACTGCCAACACGCTTGCAAAGATCTCCTGTGGGATATGCGACGAGCCAGTCTCAACTCTTTGTTGCACCGCGATAGGCGCAAGAATTCCAATCTTGATCGCAACAGCAATGCATCAACCAATGACCCAGAATCCCATGATAGAAGAAGCAAAGAAGAAGCTCGGAAAGCTAGGGGTTAGATTCGTCGAAGGAAGGGTGGTCGAGTCCAAATCAAAACTAGCCCAACCAGAAGAAATAGTAAACGAGGTGATCTCAATTCTAATCCAAGATCAAAATGGTTCTCCTCTTCCTCCCAACTCCTCTCTCCTACAAAGTCCCACCATGCCTTTCGAAAAACTTGGTTTTCTCATAACCGCTGGGGCGACGAGAGAACCCATCGACGAAGTTCGCTTCATTTCGAATCGAAGCTCTGGAAAGATGGGCGTTGCACTAGCAGAGGAGGCTCTTTCAAGAGGCGCTCGGAGCGTCTGTCTCATTCATGGTCCAGCAGTTGAGATCCCTGGGTCTCTCAAAATAGATGGTAGCAAGAGAGTACGCCTTGAATCGGTCGAAACGAGTAAAGAGATGCTGGATTTGGTTGTTTCTAATCTATCTCGGAATTCTTATGATGTTCTGATATCGGCTGCCGCACCAGCCGACTACTCGCCTGTTTCGCCAGCTCGGGGGAAAATTCGCACATCGGAAAGAAGGACGCTGAACATTCAGCTCGAAGCAACTAAGAAAATAATCGAAGTTGCAAAGAAGAAATTTCCTAATGTTTTCGTGGTTGCGTTCAAAGCAGAGCACGGAGCAAACGAGCAAGAGCTGATAGCTAGGGCATCAGAGATGCTCGACAAAGGCGTAGCCGATATGGTTGTTGCAAATGACGTATCGAGAAGGGAGATCGGCTTTGGATCAGAGTTCAACGAGGTATTTGTTGTGACTAGGAAAGGTGGTGTAAAGCATCTTCCAAAGGCCCCCAAACGAGAGATCGCGAAAGAAATATTGGAGCTCATATCTGAGGAAATTGGTGTTAAGAAAAATAGATGATGTGGATGACAGCGGCCTCTCATTTTTAGGAAATCATTGCGAAAGTTTTGAAACCACGGACAATCGAACAGGGGAGGAGAACTGCAAACAAAGCCTCAAAAAGAAGGAAGGAAAGAAAGAAACAAAGGAAAGATCGCAGGAGACTTGAGCGAGTCAGCATGTGCTCCATAATAGCCGCGAACAGGCAG
>CADDZS010000075.1 GCA_902812485.1 archaeon | reverse complement strand
CCGAGGCTATATAGTAAATCAAAACACTAGCCTTGAATCTTGTGCTTAGTGGTCTGTTGAATTACCTTTTTCTTCTGACTATTCTTAATTGTTTCCAATTTTTCTATTGCTTCAACGACCCTGTCTATTGCTTCCTTAATACGCTCTCCGCCGAGGGAAATTCTGATGTGTCCTTCGCCGTGATACGCGATTCCGGGAGCGCAAGCGACTCCAGCTTCTTGAAGAAGATACTTGCAAAAGTCCATCGAGCTCATTCCGAAGGAAGAGACATCTGGAAAGAGAAGGTTAGTTCCTTCAGGTTTTATGATCTTGACTCCTTTGATTTTTTCGAGCATTGAGATTGCGTATTCTCTTGCACTCTCAAGAGAAGCAACTGTTTCAGCAATATGTCTATTCTCGAAATCGGGATTCAGGGCGGCTAGAGCTCCCCTCTGGAGCATGCTTGGTATACCCATGCTCGAAAAACTCTGGATCAGTTCCATCCCCCGAATTATTTGCGGTGGAGCTATAGCGTACCCCAACCTGTAATTTATCATATTGAACAGTTTTGAAAATGAAGAAACAGTAATGAGCCTGTCCCTTATCTCCTTGAAACGGGCAATAGGGGTGAAGGGCCTTCCGTCGAAAGTGATCCTCTCGTAAACCTGATCGTGGAGTATCAGCAGATCTCGCTTTCGAGCAAGCTCTGCAATCCCTGCGAGTTCATCTTCTGTGAGAACGCGCCCTGTCGGATTGTGAGGATTGCAGACAACTATCATCTTTGTCCTATTCGTAACTAATCTTTCTATCTCCCTTGCATCATGAAAGTAGTTCCTCTCAGGATCGAGCTTGTAGAATACACTCTGTCCACCAGCAAGTTCGACAGGTATGTCGAAGAAGAAACTTGGAGTTGGGATGATCACCTGATCCCTTGGATTGATCAGCGCAGACATGGAATAGTACTCTGCTTGCATGCTACCTGATGTTACTATCACCTCGTTTTCCCAGTTTACTTTCTGCCCGTAGAGCCGCTCGAAGCGGGTCGCGATCGCCCTGCGTAGCTCTTCTGTTCCAAGGAAAGGAGCCTCATGTCCGACGGCCAGGGATCGAAAGTTCTCAATTGTCTCCTCCAAAACAGGATCAGGAACCCGCGTTGACATTATGCTTTCCGCGCAAAAGATTACATCCTTCCCTTCAGAGAGAAGCTTTTGGCCCATCTCTGCAATGACTATGGTTCCAAAAGGCTCGCCGGTCTCTGCCATTGTTTCGTATTTGGTAGCAAGTGACCAAAGCCTCTTTGAAAGAGGAGAGAAAGAAATCAATCCATCCTCCCTTTCCTTTGAGCTGACTTCCTGACGTCTACTGGCTTTTACTTTGGCTGGGCGTTGATTTTTCTTTTGGTTTGTCAAGGAAAGAGAACCTTTCCCGTTGCAAACCTGCAATAGTTTCGGAGCTTACAAAAGAATTCCTATGAGTTTCTGCATTTGCGGAAAGGAACAGGACTAACTAGGCGAAAGAAGAACAAGCTGAAGAAAAAAGTATCCCAACCTATCTCGAACCGCGAGCAAAGCTATCACACTTGGTCTCGAAAATGGTTCTCTCGTTCGACGAAGCTTCCTGTTGCTCAGCCGTAATATGTGGGACTGTACTCAAGACGCGATCTCGAGTTTACCGAACGCTCATGAGTCGATCTGAGATATTCGTAATATCTGATGTCTTCTTGCTTGAGCGTTGGTCGAATATGCAGAAGTGCTTGTTCAAAATACTTCATACAGAATTTCTCCTTTTTGTCCTCCACAAACTTCTTGAGCCACAGAGTCGTTGCAGTGTTTACTAAAAACTCTAGATCAGCCCCAGTGAACAAATGTGTCCTTTCTGAGAGCGCCTCGATGTCAATCAAATCGAGAGGTTTCCCAGCCAGATGGATTCTCAAAATTTCCTTCCTTTCCTCACGATTTGGCGGAGGTATGTACAGCAGCTTATCAAACCTGCCTGGTCGAAGCAGAGCTGGATCAAGTTTGTTTGGTATGTTCGTTGCGCCTAAAATAGTGACTTGGTTCAGCGGTTCGAAGCCATCGATCTCGGTAAGAAGACTTGAGAGAATCGAGGATCTCCCATCTTCAATTGCGACTGCTTGTCTGTTGGGGGCAAGATTCTCAAGCTCGTCGAAGAAGATGATTCCAGGTTTGGATCTGTTGGCTTTCTGGAAGAGCTGCTTTATTCTTCTCTCTGATACTCCAAACCACTCGCTCATGATGTCTGCGGACTTCATGTGATAGAATGATGCGCCGCACTCTGCTGCGATGGTCCTAGCGAAGAGAGTCTTTCCCACCCCTGGCGGCCCCCACAGGAGTATGCCCTTTGGAGCTCTTATGTTAAGACGTTTGTAAAGTTCGGGATGTTGCATGGGAAGAAGTATTGCATCTCTTATTTCCTGCTTTACGTTTTCATAACCACCCACACACCTGAAGGAAAGCTCGACTGAGCGTTTTCGCGTCTTTGGCTTTGAGATGCGGTGAGTCCTCTTCCTAAGTCTGAGCGCCATTTGAGAGCAAACCCTCCCTTAGATCTCCAAGATATAATCTAGGTTGGCAAACCAAGTTTGGCAAAACGCTTGGCTCGTTTTGACTTGTTCGCCTTTGAGAGGAGCAGAAAGCAAAGGAAAGAAAAAAGAATAGGAGATTCCCCCTCTCTCTCCCCCTACCAAACCTAGTATCTCCCTGCAAAGGCTATAACCAGTGCTTGAAGATCTTGAATGGGGCTTTACTCGAGGGCCCCTCTTTTTTCAAAGGCATGAGGGGAGCATGGACGAAAAAGAATCCTATCTCAATCCTGCAAATACAATCGAAGCCGTTCTTTGCCACATATGCGACACTTCGAAGAAGAGGTACCTGTTGCTCCTTAAGGACAAGGACAGATTTGGCGGAGGGTTCTGGAATGCGCCTGGAGGGAAGGTGGAGAAGAGTGAGACACCCGAGCAGGCTGCCATCCGGGAAGTAACGGAGGAGACAGGCCTAGAAATTGAAAATCTGGAAAAATATGGCCTGCTCGAGTTCTACTTTGGAAAAGGGAAGAGCAGACCAGATTGGCTAGTTCACGTTTACAAAGCTACCCTATTCTCATCTAAGGAGAGCAAGTACATTTCTTCGCGCAAAGAAGGCGTTCTCAAGTGGTTTGATGCTGACAAGATACCGTACGAACAAATGTGGCAAGATGACAGATACTGGTTGCCTTTGCTTTTCTCCGGAAAAAGATTCAGGGGAACTTTCGAATTCACTTCTGATTCAAAAGAACTCGTCTCGGGAAGAGTAGACCCGATCTGATCACCAAGAGAAAACAAATCGACAGAGAGAAAGGAAACTTGGCGATTTTTAAATGTTGGAGAATGGGGCCTCATTGGCAATGCCCATGAACTTTCCGAGGGTGAAGTAGGCCGAACGGAATGAAGGAACAGACTCAGGAAAGAATCTTCCGACTTTAGGCGGGAAGAGTGTCAATCAAGAAAGACAAGAACAGCAGTCATGTCATCGCTTTTGATCCCCGCTCGAAGCGCTGACTCGACGATCTTCCTAGCACTTCTTGTTTTGAAAATGAGCTCTCTGAGATAATGAAAATCCCCATTTGTTCGAACCAAGTTATCAGTCACTCCATCTGAACACAGAAGCAAAACATCCCCCTTAGTGTAGCTAGCCGAAAGACTGTTAATTCGTGATTCATCAAGCTCTCCGAATCCAAGGTATTGAGAAAGAGTCCACATGTTACTCGGGTCCTGCTCTCTTTCGGAATCGTCATGATACAGCATCGCAACTTCTTCCGACCCTCTTTCAAATAGAAGAATGGGACTGTCTCCAACATTTGCAGCTAATATTGTGCTACGAGATTCTTCCAAGAGGTCATTGCTCTCTCGAGCGCTTTGCCGTATTGGCCCGCCTACTTCCAAAATCTTGGCAACCGAAAGAGTTGTGCCCATGCCAAAATAGCCGAGACTTCTTGCTTGACTCAAAATTTCTTTGTGAATTTCGAGAAAGGCCTTCTTGAGAGAATCCATGTCTTGAAATGAGCCTGCGCTTCGGGAGATCATGTTCGTGGCAAGTATGCTAGCCTCCTTTCCTCCTAGATATCCTCCGACTCCGTCAGCAATCGAGAAGACGGCGTTTTTGATATCGCAGAGAAAGGAGTCCTGATTCTCTTTATGGAAGTACGAAATACTGTTTGACTCGCTGTAGGAATCGCATGTTATCAATTGCGACTAGTCCACACCCTTCTATCGTCTTTTGTCTTTGCGATTCCACCTGAATTCCATGTTCAAAGAGTCTCAGACGCGTATCCGTATCCACATGAAAGATAATCTGCCCTAAAATCGACATAATGTCTTGCGTTTTCTCTGATGGATTCAAGCTCTTCTCTTGAAAGTTTCCTCTTTGCCGTAGCTGGAGAACCGACAACCAGGACGCCATCTTCAAACTTTTTTCCCTGAGTGACAAGAGAGCCAGCAGCCACAATACAGTTCTCTCCAATGACTGCGCCATTGAGGAGGGTTGCGCCCATTCCGACGAGGGAATTAGAGGACACTCTTGCCCCGTGAATTATCGCTCCGTGCCCTATGGTTACTCCGTCTCCGAGTGAAACCGGATACCCTGCGTCGGTATGAACTACACAGTTGTCTTGTATGTTTGTCCTTCTTCCTACAGCGATCGGAGAAGTTTCTGCTCTTAGAACAGCATTGAACCAGACGGAGCTCTCTTCTCCCAAAGTTACGTCGCCTACGAGTGTTGCGTTTTTGGCTATGAAGCAACTCTTGGGGAAGGTAGGACTCTTGCCTTTGTAGCTTAGAATGGTCAATTCCTTACTCCTGAATTTTTCCTTTCATACTGTAAGCTATTAGCGCCTAGTGCTTTGCTTTGAGGTGTTATCTGAAGATGCTCAACCACCATTGAAAAGCAAAGCTGTGATTTTCCTTTGAAGGAAGAAAGAAAGAACGAACGAAAAATATACGCGGTAATAAAGCGTGCATGTCCTCTCTTTCTTCTCTTTATGCATTTCAACCTCCAGAAATAAAAAGAGAAAAGAGGAAAATCGCCACAAATAGTAGTATCAAGAACCAGAATAGTATTCTGCTGTTTCTCTTTCTATGAGTATAGTTCGATCGCGACGGATCTTGCAAAGACTCTGGGCCACTCGTATCATTTTCACTTTGCCTGGTTCTGTGCAGCAAGAGTGAATTGCCCAATCTCTTTTTCAAACTATCTTCCCCACTTCGCTTTTCAAAGTTGTAAACTAGATTGCAATTATTCTTTTTCTGCATCCATATATCTCAAATGGCCACGACCGATCAACTCTTCGGATTGAACAAATTCCGCCCTATCTTTCACGCCTGAAGCAGGAAAGAGGAAAAAAAGAGAGAAAAAGAAAAAGCTAAAAACAAGAAGAAAAAGAAGAGGAAAACTCAGCTCATCTGAGGCCTTGAGCTTCCAAACGCGTTGTCAATAGCTTCGTCTAGCTGCGAAAAGCTGTTCGGAACTCCTCGAAAAACTCGCACACCGTTGACGTAGAACTCGGGTTCTTCCTGACCAGGTTCTTTCTTGTTCACTCGTTTTCTCAAAATGAAGTCAAAAAATCTGTTGGGCGATCTTTCGAAAACCTTCACCTCCACTCTTCTTCCATAAGCCCTTTCAAAGTCGATTACAATCAGCGCAATCTTCGAATGCAGCTCAACTAGCTCTCTGGGGAGGTTCCCTAATTTAGACAAAACATCAGTAGAAACGCTTGCCATAGCTCCTGCGCGATTTTTCCCAAGTGTCCCGAGAATAGAAAGGGAGCTCTGCTTGCAGGCCTCAAATATCCACTGTGAGAGACCGACGATTTCCAGTCTGATCGGAGGTTTGTTACGTCGTCCCATCCCAGCTCATTAGCCTTCGTTTCCTAGCAAAAAAGGTTTACAGAGCTCTTATTCCCATTTTCAGGCTCAGCCGGACTTTAACTTTCTTTTCATAGCTAATGCCTTGACTTCTTTACGTCCCCGCGACTGAGCTTCAAGACTTTGCCTTTCTTAACTAGTCGAACAATCAATCGTCCATATGGTACAAACTGCTCAATTATACCGTGATCTTTCTCATCACTAACGTAGACCATGTCTCCTAAACTGAGACGCACTCGCATAATGCCCATAGCTTGACTATTCCCCCCGCTTCTCTAATCTACTAATATCTGAATCTTCATCTCAGTTTCTTAACAAAGTAATGATTTTAGCTGCAGCTAGCCCCCACAAACTAACCCGCGGATCAATGTACTCGCGGTAAGAGATAAATCGATACTAACTGACATATAGGATTTACTGGGAGTTTGACAAGATTTTGGTTCCGAAGGCTTCGTCTAACGATTTTTCCAGTTGTGGGAAAGGGTGCCCTTGTTGTCTATTGGTTTCGGAACTTTGAACGCTCCAAGGAAATTTCTTTAATCATCCATAAAGCTTCAAAAAAAAGAGAATGCTTTAGAGAGAGGAAGATGCACGCGATTCCTGAGGGGTACTTTCTAGAGATGATGAACTTTGTCGATTATGTGAACAAGTATGCACTGATCAGGGAAACAAGATGCTACAGACATTGCGAGAATGTGGCGAGAGTTTCGTTTTTGTTTGAATCCGGTGACTCGCTTATTGGTGCGTACGTCTGCCCTGGGGGCTATGTTTCGAGGGTGACTTATTTTTCAAAAGTTCCAAATCGGGATTGGTTCAAGCAATTTCTGAGAGAACAGGTTGGGGAGGCGAGGGTGCGCGACAAAGACATAAGGGCCGCAACAAGGTACGGTTGGGAGCTTGGTACAGATGCAGAAAAGGAAATTCAGAGTCTCGCGCCGAACAACACCGGGATAAAACAGCTATATTGGGTGCTTTATCCGAAGGACGATGAAGACAGGAAGTATGGTACTTTCCAGTGTTCAAAAGAGCAAGGAGGATGCGGAAGGTTGTTTACGAAGTTAATCTCGTCAAACGAGAAGCTATGTCCAGACTGCTCAGGTAGGGGTAAGAAGGAGAAACACGAGTGAAATTCGGGTAAGTTGCAGAGAAATCGTCGAATTAGTAGATCCCGTTACATGCTCCTTAGCACTGCTATGAAGGTCTCAAGGCTTCAGCCTTCAGATTACGGTAGAAATCACTTCTAAACAAATTATCCCAGCGCTCGCGAGTTACTTGAGTTCCCTCAGAAGAACCTGTGAGAAAGTGCTTGACTGAGCCGTCCGAAAATTCTGCAAATATTTGAGGAATAATATAGTCTTCTGAGTCGTCGCCATATTTTCTCACTAATTCGTCGGCAACGATCACTTCATCAGGCTTATCGATATTCAGGATCCTGACCGGGACGCCTAGATCCTGGCCCATTTTCTTTGTCATTTCGAGGGAAAGAGGAACACAATGCGGGCACCATTCAGCTAGGACTATGGAGAGTCTCTCTAGTTTTGCCATGGCAAATCCCTCTTTAACAAAAAGTCGAAAGCATTTGTTATTTGGATTTTACTCTCGTTTTCTATTGTTGTCAGTCATCCTTCGAAGTACGCAATCGGAAAAACACTCGGCTGACATAGCCTGTAAGGTTCGAGGGAACTTGATGAAGAAACCATCAATTCCAAGTCTTTCGTATGCTCTCATTTTTTCCAAAACATCTTCGGGAAGCCCAAGTACTCCTTCGCCTCGAAGATGTCCTTCGTACTCAGCTCTCTCAATGCTTAAATCGTTTGAAGCTTGGGCAACCACTTTCTTAAGTCCCTCAGCACTCGTAGAAATAAGACAATTGACACTTGTTGTTTTCATGATTTGAGATGAGCCCCTTCCGTAAGTCTTGCAAAACTCCTCAAGAAGTGCCAAGATTGATCTTGAATTTTCCTCTGATGTGAAATATGAAACGGGAAGGTCGATAATGTTCGCATACTTCGCCGCCACTTTGAGCAAACTCTCTTTCTCTTCACTGCGTAATTCAACAAGGACAGGCGGGCGTGGATTCTGATAGGGTTTTGGTAGGCTCTCGGCGTTTTCAAGATTGTAGTATTTCCCTTTGAAAGAAGTCTTTTCTTCCGACCAGAGCTTCAGTACTACCTGAAGTGACTCGTCCAACATTTCTATCCTTGTGTTGAGGCTGGGGATGGACGGAGATGAAATTGGAGATTCGTTATTTTCTTCCCAATCCTCCCAGCCTGGCCCCATTCCAAGAATAAGCCTACCATGGCTCATCCAATCAACAGACGCCGCAACCTTCGCCAACACACCGGGATGACGAATAAGGTTGTTTGTCGCAAGAGTCAGGATCTTGGCTCTCTTCGTCTTGAGAGCAATTCCCGCAAGAAGACTCCATGCTTCAATGAATAATTCATTACGGTTGTGAGGAGATCTTAATCGGTCGTCAACAGAAATAGCGTCAAAGCCAAGCCTCTCACCGAGCTGCGCTAGCTCTACAATCTGGTCGTACTGAAGGCCAGATTGATCTATCTTCATTCCAATGAACATGGTTAATCAAAAAATACTCCTAAAACTTCGGATCGTCCTCTTCTTCCTCCCCCTGCTCCCGACGCCGCTTGATCTTAACTTTTCTTTCTCGGACGGGGCCTATTTGTCCCAGCGGAAAAAGTATTGCAAGTAAAATGACCATTACAAATCATCTAGACAAGAATGACAGGTAGAGAAAAGTTGGAAAACAATGTACCACTTCCCCCTGCTTGGCCGTGGCTAACTCTGATGCTCTTCGGGAAAAAAAGATGAAAGTCAAAGTGTCTACCGCGGCGTCTAAATCTGCAATGCATACGGTTGGTATAGAACTATAGAACGTACCTGTTAAAAGATTCGGCTGAAACTATGCAGTGACATACGGCAACAAAGATGGAGTGTTCAATTGAGAGATGGTTCAGAGGATAAAGGTAATCGGGCGCACAGTGGTCTGCAACAAGTGTAAACAACCGGCTGAGTCTTACTGTGCGTGTGGAACTTTCCTCTGTTCAATGCACTTGATCTCTCACAGATGTCTAGTTCAGTTAAGGTCTACGTACAGCAAGGAAGTATTGGAAGCACTGCGCTGAATGCGATGGAATGATCTTGTTTCAAGCGCATCATGAAATACTGATCTTTGGATTCACCATACAATAACATTATAGACACTCATCTCTAGCCCTTGTCATAGTCATCATCCTCTTTTCCCCCTCCCGTAACGAGTTATCGTTTCCTCGAACTTCCACACGCTTATCTTTTCAGAATATTTCTTATATCCCAAATCCGCTGAAACTAGTGACGAAGGTTCCGCAGAGAAATCAAATCCTCTTTTTGCTCGAAAAGGATTCACTGTTTGTCTCCTTCTCTGTGCGAAGACCGATACTTGTGAGTGTAGAAAAGATAAAGTTGAATTGGGATGCCGGAGAGCGAGAAGAGACCCTTTCTTCCCTACGACCACGAACTTTCGCTTAGTGAGCTTTTCAGCGAAACTTTCAGAGTGGCCAGAGCGAACTATCGAATAGTCCTGCCAATATTCATTACCTTCGGAATAATCAACGCTCTTGTCAATGCTGGAATAACACTTGCCACACCTCCGATCAAGACACCGTCCAATTTGACAAGCAGTAGCACATCGCAGCTTCTTGCCATGGAGTCTTCGCTCCTTTCGAGCGCTGGCTTCATAGTTCTTGGGCTCGTCTTGACACTCTTCATTCTTTACTTCTCGGCCGGTATTGGGGTCTGGAAGATCGACAGAGCGCTCAAAACGAACGTTTCGGGAGGATGCCCGCTAAGAGGCAAGAATCTTTTGAATCTCGCGCTCACTACCACAATTGTACTTACTGTAATACTGTTGAGCTCAATCCTTTTCATTATTCCAGCACTTTTCGTCGCAACGATCTTCTATCTTTGCCTTGCCGCGTCGGTCCTGGAAGACAAGGGAGCATTTGAAGCTCTTGCAAGAAGCAGGTCTCTCGTATCAAAAAGATGGGGAAAGACCTTTGCATTGCTCGCTGGAACTGGGCTGATTGCATTCTTCTCTTCGTTCTTTGTGGCTACGATAACTTCTATTGCGCTTTCTGGCTCTACCGGGAGTGTCGTGTCAAGTGCAGTTCAAGGGTTTGTTGAGGCGCTAGCTTTCCCTCTAGTTTCTTCTTCAATGATAGTGCTCTACTACTCCTATTCTCTCAAGGACATTCCCCATGAATCGCATAGATCTCCTTACGACTACATGAGACCCGAACCTCTGGGTTCCTACTTTTTCGCAGAGAACACCCCTCCGAGATACTGCCCTCAGTGTGGTGTTAGAATATTTCCGGAAGAAAGATATTGCCACAACTGCGGGCACCCGCAGGAAGAGGTGAAATCGTAACCTTACGATCAAAGAAGGAAAAAGAGGATACGCTTCAACCCAAACGGATTTGCAAATTTCTTATAAACTCGATGGCTCAAGAAACACGGACGCCGGGGCCTCTAAGTCTAGGGCCGGGGTTGATGACGTTGGCTCACGAGCTTGCGGCCGAAAGGAAACGCGGCAAGTGCGTCACCGAAAGCTCAGCCTGGTTAGAGCACCAGCCTCCTCAAAATTTCGGATAGTGACCACATTTTAAGATACGAACAAGGAAAAAGAGAACAACGGGGCAAACACTTCTTCCCTTTGAGCGCTCCAGAGCGTTCAAGAGATTGGGAGGGTGATACTCATAATCTCCGAAACGGCTGGAGAAAAGACATCTGGGGGTCGCGGGATCAAATTGGCCGCTCTTCCTTCGCCTTACTTCTAGGAGAAGTGGCTATGAGAGTCCCGTCCCCGGCACCAAACTCCCACATTAATAGCCGTCAACACCAATGAAACATAACAAACAAAGATCTCTCTGAGTTTAGAGAAAATCCATCCAAACTCCGATCTTCCTTCCTATCGTTTGAATCGGTGTCGTCCTCACCCTTGATCAAGCCCTCAAAATCTCCTTTACGAGTCATCTTGCCAATTTATTTGATTTGAGTAGTTTCATGGTTCAATTCGTCCTTCCACAAAGATCCCCAGCCAGTTCAAGCTCATCTTCGAATTGCAACTAGCCATCGAATAAACGATTACATCATAAGGAGAATCAAAAGTTGAAAGGTTTCAAGTTAGCTTATCTTTTTTTCATCAAGTCAAGGTTGGCTAGAAAGGGCCATTGTCTGTCACAGCTTGCAAATGTAATCGTTTGATTCTTGCTCACCATGCGCTCTTAATTGGAGAATGTATTAACTGACTCGTCATTGTTTCAATTATTTCGAGAAATGGAATTCTACCGTTCATCGCGCTGTTCCACCGCTATGCATGCCAATCATCATCGCCATTGGAATATTATCTGTCCCTCAATATACGTCAAAGCTTCGTCCATAGACCTTTGTAAAGTGCTAAAGTTACTTCAATTCCGCAGCCAAGAGAGCTGCCGCACAGGAGGATGCAGGATCGTTTCAGTATTATCTATGAGATCCTTCTGGCTCGAAAACAATGACGGAGAGGAAAGAAGTGCGTTCACGTTGATCTGCTGGTAGAACTGTCTCCCCACAAGCCATGAACGGGAAAACAACTACGACATTTGGGGAGGTGGAAGATGAGCCGAAACTGTCTTGATAATCGTGGGCTGCCCCCAAATCGACTTTGCGCGCTACTTCAAGAGCATGTATGTCGCTACGAACATAACATGTTCCTGTTGCATGGCAGGCGAGGTTGATAACTTTCCAGCGATTGTGACAACTGAGTTTTGTTTGATTTCAATCAAGTCTCGATGGCAATCGAGCAAGCATTTCAAGTGAATTTACTTACTCTATGCCTCTTTTGAAGTAAAGCTCCGAAGCAAACTGAAACATGTAAATCGAGGAAAAAAGAGGCAAACACTTTGCAAAGAAAAATCAGAGGGCTTGCGTAAAGAGTAGAAAAGGGGTGTTCAAATCAAGGGCAAAATCTTGTCCTTCAACGTCTCCAATGGGAAGAGCAACGTATCTCCAACAATTATAGGTACCAAATAGTCGATCCCTGCTTCCACGTAATTCCGAAGAACCGCTGCGCATTCTTCGGGCGAACCAATTACGCACCCCCTTCCCTTGATCCTCTTCAAGTATTCTTCTTTGGTCATGCCAGAACGTTTCGCAGAATGTTCGGCGATTTTGTCTA
>CADDZS010000074.1 GCA_902812485.1 archaeon | reverse complement strand
TAAGAAAGAGATTGAAAAAATGCTTAAGAATCTTTCAGCAAGGCTGATCCAGCTGACAAGCTATTCAGATAAATCTCTTGAAGTGGTGATAAAATGCAGTTGTGCGCTGAATAACTCTTCAGTGTCTATTATCGAAGCATCGAACTGTATTCCCGTCATGCCGATTGGTTATGAGAACGGGTACGAGTTCTGTGAGATATTGGCTTTCAATGGCGAAGATCTGAAGATTGCATTAGACAATCTGTCCAAGGTTGCTAGAATCTGGGTCGAGTCTAAGGGAAGCATAGCTAAATCCACTGCACGGTCATCTATGACCATATCAGTGGGTGATTTTTTCAGCCAACTAACACAAAAGCAGCTTGATGCTTTGGTCCAGTCGATAGAAATGGGATATTATCGTTATCCGAAAAACAAGACCATCGCTGACTTGGCAAAGTTGCTAAATGTGTCGCCTTCGACATTTGAAGAACATCTTAGGAAAGCTGAGATAAAAGTAATGCAAGCGTTAAGTCCGTACGCTAAGTTAGCACGGATAATTGTAACCAAGCAAGATAGGACGCCAAGAAGAAAAGGGCTCGAGCATGTGGCGTTCCATCGGTAAATTAACGAAAAATTCGTTGAAACATGTTTTTTACGACCTTACCCTTCACATGCTTATTCGTCGTTTGATCAGATCCTCTGTACGGAATTGTACAGCATCTATATCTATGTTCATGATAGACCAAAAGGAAAGTGAAACTTTGCCCAGATTTGAACAAAGTACTGTGACAGTCGATGCAAAGTAGCACTTCCAAAAAATTGAGGAAAGCGACTAATTTAGATAGATAGAGCGGAGTCGATTTAGGTCAATCTTCTGCTCGACGTAATTTGCTCCTTCGTCTTCTCTCTTATGTCGGCTTTCGCTATGAGCTCGACGGTACTTATGAGTGAACCTGATCTAGAACTCAAAGTCTTCATTAGTATTCGGCACGCAGGAGCTCCCAATACAGCTCAAGTTTCGATGAAACAGTTACTTCCGCATACGCTTCTCAAATCAGGAGAGTTCAACCTCTTGGATTTCAAGCTCGAATTTGCAATTCTGATCGCAAAAACTGCTCAGGGATTTGGAGAACGGACAAAGACCAGAAATAGCACTTCGTTTGATATGGCTACAATAGGAGCCTGAGAATAAATTCTATGAACACAAGACAAGCAATCGCGGTGACGCTAGGACTCATATTCCTTGCGTTGCCGATGATCGCAACAAATTCATTCGCTCTTGGAACAATCAGGCCGCCGGTGCAGACTGGCGATTTCAGTCACCCAAGCCCTCAATACCAAGTGGGTCAAATTGATCAAAACATGGGTCATCACCAGCTTTCGCTCTCTCTGTCCGGTATGGTGGTGAATGCAGGGAGCCAGATCTACAATACCGAGGGCGGTTCGCTAGGATTCGCGTCGGTGATGGGTGAGCAGATAAATGCGTCTTCGGCTCGACTCGAATATTCTTACGAAGCTTCTGTGTCAGGTCTCTCAACCAAAGGCAGAGCTTTCATCAAGCTAGTAGGTACAACACTTGACGGTCAGCAAGTCACACTGAGCGTTAAAGGAGCAATTGGAGGAAGCATTCCAGCAGCGAGCTTTCCTCTTGGATGCGTGGCAAGAGTCAACTGCACAAGCTTCATTCCTGCCATGTTCCTCGGCGAAGGAATTGTCTCAGTTAGCATTGGCTCGACTCTGAAGAGTTCGTATTCTATCCCGCTCGAGCTTGAGTCTGCGTACTTGAACCCGTGGGGGGCCCCGATAATCTTGGCGGCTTTGGACAACTCCTTTGTCATCGTTTCGTCATATAGCGAGGCCACGATACAATGGAGAAACGTTGAGATTATGGGACTAGCAAAGGGTACTTTTGATAGCAATCCGGTTTCTGGAAGCTTCGCGATGCGAGTAAATTCGTTTGAGAACCTCGTGAGTGGAGTTGAGAGAGACAGCGGCTCAGTATCACTATTCGCCTTTAGCAACAGCGTTCTTGACGCAAATGGCGAAATGCACGGAACATCGATTATTCCGACTTCAGGATCATACCCCTGCTCAGGCGGATCGATGCCGCAAGGCACATGCACAATGACAGGACTCATATCGAGTGGGAACCTTTTCATTTCAAATGGAAAGGATCTTCGCTTTGTCGGAACTTACTATACAATCTGGAACAGTCCAGCTTTGGCATTCGAAAGTTCAGTGCAGGCAAGTTCGCCGCCTGCACACTGATAAGTGGCGCTTCCACGAATTTGGCAATCAAACAAAAAGACACGAAAGGTGAGCGAGAAAGGGCGACCAAAAGAAGAGATCTCTCCTAAAGAGCTTTTCTTCTTCTTCTTTTCTTTCCCCCCTCTACCTATTTTTCCCGCCTGTTCCGGCAAAGACTGCGAAGCAACATAACTTTGATCCATTCTTGTTACTTTGATCAATCGATTGCGATTCGAAATTCTTGATACTCTCTATTCTTACGGCGCAACAAGGGAATCCATTTCTGATCAGAGGGGGAAAGGTAAGACAATATTCTTTTTATCAAACCTGCTACTTCACGATTGGAAGCAGGAAAGATAGCGAATATTGCAAGAAGATGTAGTATTCCTGCTCGATCTCGGGATACTTGCAGTCTCTTCTCTTGCTTTAAGCTTGGTATTTGCTCGGCTCCATCTCTCAGTAGTTCCGGGGCAGATAATTGCGGGCATGATTGTTGGCCCATATTTGCTCAACCTCGTAACGAATGTTGTAATTCTAAAAGACATTTCGACCATAGGAATCGTTCTCCTCCTGTTCATAATTGGTCTTGAGCTAGATCCAATTGAACTTCGTCGCTTACTTGGAAAGATCGTGGTTGTCACTTTCATCGAAGTTACAATAGCTTTCGCGTTCGGGCTTTTGGGGGCTTATCTTCTCCACTTTTCATTCCTTCAGTCGATAATCTTCGCGATGATATCAAGCATAACCAGCACGGCAATAGTTGGCAAAACGTTTCTTGAGAGGCGTGCGCTTCATAGTAGGGAATCTGGTCTATTCGTGGGCCTGCTCGTGATCGAAGACATAATGGCTGTTATCTTCCTCATACTACTTTCCTCCTTTTCCTCCTTGAACTCACCAACGAACGTTCAGATAGCTTTCGTAGTCGAAGAAATCGTAGGTGGACTTGCTCTAGTTGGAGCATCTTACGCAGTTGCAAGATACTTGGCACCTTCAATCATAAACTACCTCAGCCATTACGAAGAAGAATTCGAAGAAATTCCCTTTCTCTTTTCCCTCGGCCTAGGGTTCCTTTTCGCTGTTCTAGGAGCGTACATTGGCTACTCACCTGGAATTGGTGCTTTCATCATAGGACTGTCCATCAGGGGGAAACACTCAAAATTCATCTCGGCAAAGATTGCTCCGATCAAGGATCTCTTTCTTGTTCTTTTCTTCGTGTCTATGGGTAGCTTGATAGCTCCTATACCGGCTCTTGTTTTGGGCTTACCAGTCGCAGCCATCTTGATTCTTTTGATCTTGGGCAAGTTCCTCGGTGGAGCGCTCATCGGAAGAATGATGTTATCAAAACAAAGTTCGTTAGAATCAAAAGAAAGCGAGAAGAGGAAGAATGGCGATCTAAAGAAGGGGAGAATCGCAAACTCTGCCTTTGCTTTCGGTTCTTGGCTTGTCCCCAGAGGCGAGTTTTCCCTTGTCATGGCCCAGCTTGCCTTGTCCGTGGGGCTAGTTAGCGAGCAGTTCTTTTCTTTGGTTGGCTTTTCGGTACTTGTTACGGCTATTGTCGGGTCAATCCTCCAGAAGGCGGTCGAGCCTCAAAAAGCTTCGACTATTTTCCCCATCAGAGGCAAGCAAGATGACGAAGAAAGAGGTATTGTCTAGCAAGTGGGTCAAATACATCGAGTTGGGAACATCTAACGAGATTGCTCGTTCTCCGGTCCTCCTAGCTTAGGGAGGGGCCATCCAACAAGTACAGAATCCATAAGATGCAAATCGGCTTTACAACTCTTTACTCGCTTTCCAAGACTCAGAGAGACTTATTTGCACGACCCAACTGCAACATCTGTGCACTTGTTACTGATTATTTAGAGAACAGGGAGAGAGGAATTGAAGCCATCTAGTGTGATTGATTGGCTACTTGAGCCAGATCAGCCAGCTGTTCGGTATCTTACACTCGTTAACTTGCTTGATCTTTCGGAAAGAGATTCTGAAGTCAGTTCTGTTCGTTCGGATATAGGTAGTAAGGGATGGGTTCGAGAAATCTTTCAGCTACAAAATGCTCGAGGGTACTGGGGATCGAGTGAAAGCTTGTACGACCCGAAGTATACTGCGACGAATTGGAGGATGTTAGTGCTTTCTGACTTGGGAATCAGTCGTGACGAAAGTAGGATTAGCAAGGCATCGTCGCTTTTCTTTGAGGGATGGCTCGACGAAAGGAAGGAAGAGAACATTTTCACTGATGAAATCTGCGTGGTCGGGAATACTGCAAGGATGCTCACAAGGTTCGGATACGAGGATGATGGGAGGGTGAAGAGACTGTTCGATAGGATAGTTGAGATCCAAAAGGAAGATGGGGGCTGGCACTGCTTCGAGTCTGACACTGGAACTCTCGACAGCTGGGAAGGGCTTGCAGCATTTGCCTCACTGCCTAAAAGTAAGTGGACGAGGAAGATTAGGAATTCAGCTGAAAGAGGGGCAGAGTTTTACTTGCAGAGACATCTTTTCAGGGAGGGAAGGCGCCGTTATGCTCCTTGGTTTCGGTTTCACTACCCCCGTCATTACTACTATGACTTGCTTGTTGGGCTCGACGTGATTACGAGCCTCGGCTACACCGATGACAAGAGACTCAAACCTGCGCTTGAGATACTCAAAAGGAGAAGGCTCAAGGACGGGCGATGGATCCTTGACGCCGCTCATCCAGATCTTGGGCAGGGGGCTGAATATCGCTTGAGGAGGAAGCCTAAGAGATTTATCCTTGAAAAGGTAGGGCAGCCCAGCAAGATGATTACTCTCATTGCGATGAAAGTTTTGAAAAGAGTCGAGGGAGATCTGCCTCGATAAATTAAGCTGTCTCCTTCTTTCTTTTGCTACCTTCTTTGATCTAGTTGAAAGTTTTGAAATTCGCACCAAGAATGGCATTTTCTCTGATCGCTCATAGGCGACATGCGAGACCCCTTGCTACCTTTTGATTTCTATGCAAACTATTTCCTCAGTTGATTTGCCACCATTTATGGGCGGCTGTCTTTGTCGCTTTCCTGAAAGTCTTCTCTTCTTGAGTGTTGAGTGCTTGTAGGTGATCCAGTCGTTCACATCTGCATCAACCGCATCGACCTCTTCACTAGTCCGGACGGAAACATCCAGAATCGCATGGTGTTCGAAAGAGGTGATAGGGAAGTTTTCCTCAACCAAATGTTTGACAAGAAGTCGCTGAGCTAGCTCCTCTGCAAGATCCGGCGCGTTTGGGGCTTCTAATGATATGACAACTGATACCACGATGGTGAACCGTCTCTTTGATTTCTCGAGAGGATTTATATTAAAATGCCTTACGTCCTTCAAAATAGCTGTGTGTGCTTTCTTTGCCTCTCGAGATGTGGCATCTTGTGAAAAACAACACAAATCACGCAGTCGCTGGAAAGGCGATGCTCATTCAAAATTCCTTTCCTTTTGGCGAATTTGTGCAACAAAATCCTCCAGATTCACGCCGTATTCGACTTTGCCTTCCCTGTCGCGAACCGATATGTTCCTGCCCTTCTTCTCCCTTTCTCCCAAAATCACCATGTAGGGAACTCTTTGGAGTTGGGCATCTCGGATCTTTGAACCCATGGTTGCATTTTCAAAATCCCCTTCTGCTCTCAAGCCTGCCAAGTTAAGCTTCGAAAGAATATCTCTTGCGTATTGGTTTGTTTGATCGGAGACAGGGATAACTTTGATCTGGACAGGTGAAAGCCACACAGGAAGTCTTCCTTTAAAGTGCTCAAGCAATATCGCGATGAATCTTTCAAGAGACCCGTAAATCACCCTGTGAATTACGACCGGCGTGTGCTCTTGCCCATCTGCTCCCACATAGGAAAGTTTGAAGCGCATAGGTAGCTGGTAGTCGAGCTGGATAGTCGCGCACTGCCAATCTCTACCCATGGAGTCCTTGACATCGACATCGATCTTCGGCCCGTAAAAAGCTCCTTCCTTTTCCTTTATCACTGGTTCGACTCCCTTTGATCTCAGAGTCTCCACTAGGATGCTAACTGCTCTGTCCCATTGCTCCTTTGTCCCAAGATGCTCGTCCGGCATTGTCGAAACTTTCGGAGTGTACGGAAGCTTGAACACTCCGTACAACGTGTGCATCAAGTCGACGAGTTCCTTGATCTCATTCTCTATCTGATCTTCTGTGCAAAATATGTGCGCGTCGTCCTGAATGAACGATTTCACTCGAAAAAGCCCAGAAGCAACACCACTCAATTCTTTTCTGAAAAGTGTGTCAAAGTCGGCGATTCGAAGCGGGAGATCGCGGTAGCTCCAGCTTCTGGATTTGTAGTAAAGGAATGTCGAAGGACAATTCATCGGTTTCAGACCAAAGTCGTCGTCCCCGAGTTTTGTTAGGAACATGTTGTCCTTGTAGAAATCCCAGTGGCCGCTCACCTTCCACAAAATTATGTTTGCAAGGGCGGCAGTGCTGATTTCTATGTAGTTTCTCTTCCTGATTTCCTTTCTGATGAAATCGATCAAAAGGTTTCTCAGGATAAGTCCCTTGTCGTGCCAGTAAACCATGCTCGGCGATGGTTCATAGAAGCTGAAAAGATCCTGTCTCTCACCAATTATCCTGTGATCCGTCTCTGGGAGTCCGGAGAAATCGCTCTTTTTGATCCTTGCAAGCATTTCGTGTTCGCCGAGCTCTTTCTTTCTTTTTACTACTGTAATTGGACCACCTTCAGGAAGTTTTTTTCCTTCTTTTTCACCTTCTTCCCCCCTCCAATACGAACGAGACATTTCTGCAAGCGGGTGACCTTTCACCTTGATCTGAAGGGCTTTGTTCCATCCGAAGGGAGCTTTAGAAGTAGAGATTCCCAGCGATTCCGATATCTCTTGCATTTTCTTCAACACTCCCAAGGCTTCTTGAGGGGACGCGAGATCCTGACTGAGGTGCGCAAAGGGGTAAATCATGATTCTATTCAGCTTCAACTTGTCTAGGAATTCCTTTGCGTCTGAAATAGCACGCCGTGCTGTGTTCTCATCGTCTCCATTTTCAACAGCCGTGAAGAGCACGAGTATCTCATCTTCCCTTACTTTCTTGTTTTTCTCGGCTTCTTCTGCGCTTGAGATCTCCTTCTCGATCGGAGTGTATTCTATAAAGTCGGCGTGCATCTGAAGTATCTTCATTCTGCTCACTTTGTGACTATTTGTGATTCTTAAAGTGTTCTTAAGAGCGAACTTCATTACAGAAGATGGGGCTGTTTTTGATTATTTGCGAGTCGGAAGGGAATAATTTTCTTTTCTCTTTACACTTTCAGTTCCTCTTGGATAAAAAAGCTCCCTGACTTCATATCTTCAGATCGAGCAGCATATCAACGCCTAAATTTTGAAGTCTCTATAGTCCTCATCCAGCGTTAGCCTTTTACTGTTTGCTAAACTGGAAGATAAGCTCATGAAATTCGGTCTTGCGACATCAGGAACGACTGATCCTCTTCTGCTTGAAAAGATGGCAATTCTTGCAGACGAAATGGGATATGATTGCTTCCTCGTGACAGATCATTTCATGGGAAGGGGGAAAACTGGCTCTTTGGATGCCTGGACTTTTCTACCCTATATTGCGGCAAAGACAAAGAAGATCAGGCTCGGGACTTGTGTTACTCCACTCACCTTCAGGCCTCCGGCAATCCTAGCCAAGATGGTTGCGACATCAGATGTTCTTTCAAAGGGACGAATCATCCTCGGTGCAGGTGCAGGTTGGTACAAACCAGAGTTCGAGGCGTTCTCCAAATGGCTTGAACCAAGCGAAAGGGTGGAATTCACAAGAGAATCGCTTGAGCTGTTGACTCGTCTCTGGACAAGCGAGGTTCCTATCGATTATGAGGGGAGGTTTATAGTGTCTCATGGTGCGCTCATCAATCCGAAACCTGTCCAAAAGCCCCATCCTCCGATTTGGTTTGGTTCCACTTCGAATAAAATGCTAAGACTTGCTGGACGGTTCGGGTTAGGATGGATTCCAATTGGCCCGAGATGGATCGATGCTGACTATCCAAATCCTCAAAAATATTCAGAGCTCAGAAAGGTAATAGTCGCAGAGTTGCAAAAGAGAAATATTGACGAGAAGGAATTCGTCTTTTCGATTTTGATTAACGTCTCTGACACGGAAACCCTCCGAAAGGACATAGAAAGCTATGCAAAGGCCGGTATGAACTATTTCATTTTGGGAATGGCCCGTCAATCAAATGAAAGCGAAAGCCTTGCAAACATCGAAAGGGCTGCGATGGAAATAGGCCAGCAGCTCGTATGATGGAAACAAAAACAAGGACAATAGAGAGGGAAAAACAGAAAGATCAACCTCCCTTCTTCTTGCTCCAAATCTTAAGTTCAGTAAGTGGAACTAGAAAACTCTCGACCCAAGCGGAGCACCCTCTGAATCTGGAACAAGGAGAATTACGCCTCCTTTCCCATCCGAAACGCCTAGAACCAAGACTTCTGAAACAAAGTTCGCAACTTGCTTTGGAGGGAAGTTGATTACTGCCACCACCTTCTTTCCTACAAGCTCAGATCTATCCCGATATCTTTCCTTAAGCTGGGCGCTGGAATTCTTGAGACCGATCTCTTCGCCAAAGTCAATTCTGAGACGGTAAGCTGGCTTTCTTGCCTGAGGAAAATCTTGGCATTCGACGATTTTTCCGATTCTAATATCAATTCTTTCAAAGTCTTCGAACCTCACAGTTATCATCGAAGTCAAGAACCCTCTAAAGTCACCTTGCTTAGTGGAAAGAAAGTTATTGAAGTACTGCGCAGTTTGCTAAGAAGATATTTGGCTGTTTTAGGTCACAAAAATGACTCATGATCAAACGCCGATGAGCGAAGCAAGGTCTTGATCCTGATTCTTTCTAAACATATGTCTCCTAATCCCGAGCTTGTCGCTTGCGAGCTCTTCTCGCAGAGGAATTATCCGAGAGAGTAGCAAATTTCCCTTCGGGGTCATTCGAAACACATTGCTGATACTTCTTCTCTTGAGAACGCCTCTGTTCTCAACAGTATGATCTGCTACGGTGATAAGATCTTTGATTTGAAGAAAGGCAAGGTGGGAGCGAAGAGCCCTCTGACTCGTGTTGGTAAGTAGTGCGATGCGTGAAGCGATCGCATCATCCCCAAGCTGCTGGATTGCTTCGAGAACATCTATCCTTAGCTCGAAAGCTGATCTTGACCTTCTGATCTGCATACTGGGGTCGCTTTGGGGCAATCGAATTTTTCAGCATTACGGTTTCAAACAGCAAGGGTACTAGACCCAGCGGCAAAGAAGGAATATGGAGGAAAAACATAGTGCACTAAAATTTTGAAGGTGGGCCTACTTGCTGGTTGTGTTTCGAGTTTGAGCAAATCCCAGAAGGAAGATAGAAAAAGGCATCGTAGCTTTAGCCGGACAGCCCGATCGAGATTTAGACTCGGATCATGAGCTCTCTAACTACGGAAGACCAAGCGCTTTCGACGTTGGAGGGGTTGTATCCTCCTCCCCCCATAGCCAACAATCTTCCCTCGCAGAGCTTGTGAGAAATGTCATGAAGCTTCTTTGCGGCGTGTGAATGTGCTTTGGAGGTGTATTGAAGATGGGTTAGAGGATCGCCTCTAAGACCGTCCGCCCCGCATTGAAACAGGATGAACTGTGGTTTGAATTTTTCAACGAAACTCTCCACAGCTTCGAATGCTTTCAAAAATTCAGAATCTCCAGATCCAGGAGGTAGCGGTATGTTGAGTTTGGTTCCTTGGGCCCTTCCCTTGCCGATCTCGCCCGAAAAACCAGTGCCTGGATAGAGATATCTCCCATCTTCGTGTATGTCTGCAATTATGACTCTCTCATCGCTTTCGTAACCGTAGTAGACTCCGTCTCCGTGGTGGGCGTCGATGTCCACATATGCAATTCTCTCGAGTTTGAGGACTTCGAGTGCCCAGCCAATTGCGATAGCGGCATCGTTGAAAACGCAGAATCCTCCAGCGCTATCTCTCCTTGCATGGTGAAGCCCACCTACTGGATTGAAGAAATGATCAACTTCAGCTCTTACAATTTTCCTCATTCCCTCAAGCGTACTTCCAACGGTGTAAAGTGATGCCTCAAAGACACCCTTGTAGCTGGGGGTGTCCCCATAGTCTAAGTAGCCCTCCCCTCTCTTCGATGACTTTCTTACAAAATCAACATAAGCTGGGTCGTGAAACAAATACAGATCCCTCTCTTCTGCCATTCTGGGTTCAAATATTGAGATTTCAAGATTGCTTTTGGAAAGGTTCTGAAGGAACTTGGAAAACGGACCAAGCCTTGAGTTATTGAAAGGGTGTCCACTCGGGAATGAGTATAGATACGATTCCTGCCCAAAGGCTATTCCAAGGCTACGGGAAACCATTTGCTTCGATTCCTCAACAACAATTCAAACGAATATTTTTTCGCTGATCAGTCAAATTAAGTATGCTTGTTGGGTAGGTATAGAGGCGGTGTGCGAGATGTCTCAATACTTTAGAGCGATTGTCCAAAGCCCTTAACATGTTGAAAATACCATTTTCAAGGGGGAGGAACGAGAGGTGAATATTTTTGCTCATTTCACTTGCGAGTTAAACTGGTTTACGAGAATTTCTCCTAGTCCGGGAAATTGTAGATAACACTGATTGAGTACTTGCAGATCGATTATAGCGTCATGGATCAGAAAAAACGGATGTCTCAATAAAAGGTGCGTGTGCTAGAAACTGATACGACAAATTTTTGATGGGCAAGACGAGTTCCTTCGAGGCATCAACGTTCATGCAGATGAATCTCGAGACTTCGCTCTGATGGAGATAGATTTTCTCAGAAGGACGAGGATTCGATGGGTACGAATTCATCCGCTACCAAGCAGGCGTCTAAGAAGCAAGAATTCGATGGGAGTATCGTATCTCGACTCAATAGAGAAATTCGCAGAGGCAGGATTCAATCTTGTCTTGCCCATCGACGTAGGTGTAAAGGAGAACGTTGGGGTAATCTCTGGTGCTCATCTTTCGAAATTCGTTGACGACTCTTACTCAGAATCTTTCAAGGCAGTCAAACAAATAGAATCAAGGATCTCACGTTATGACCCAAAGATCATCTATGGAATCGAAAACGAAGTTGACACGAAAGAATGGATTCTCCAGTCGATGCCCACACTAGGGTGGAGATAGACGATCCTGGCTTGGACTGAGCTTTCGACAAATCAAGAAATCAAACATAAGAGATTAAGATACATTCTTGATGGGATTAGGGAAGCATCTCCCGAAGCAGTTACGATGCTGAATTTTGAAGCAGACAACCCAGTGGACAACTGGAATCTTTCAATGTCACTTGCTTACTCATCTGAGATTGTTGCATCCAAGTTTGGACTAGTGGACATCCAAACGCCGGATCGGATGAACAACTTCAAAATCGACATAAAAGATGCATTACGTCGGCTTCGACATGTGGATATCATCGGACTTGATAGCTATCCAAACTATTTCGAGAAATCTCCCCCGCGTGGACTTGCAATCGGACGCAAGGCAGATGAAATTGCAGAAGAATTTCGTAAGCCCGTAATAAATGTAGAATTCGGATATCCCGCTCGAGAACCGTCTTGGAAGAAGTTTTGGTTTTGGAAGAAGACAAGAGATCTCAAGCGGCCATCTCTCTACGAGCATCAAGAGACCTTTTTCAGAAATGCACTTTTCTCGATAGAGAGATCGTCAAGCCAGGGAGCATTCCCATGGGTCCTATGGCTTGATCCATCAAGAAACTACAAACCAACTGAAGAGAAGGGATTCTCGCTCTCAGTGTACGAGCCGAGATCTTCTGCCTTGTGCCCGCTTCCGTCTCTGCAGTATTACTTGGACTGGATTGAAAAGATAGCTCGTAGTGACCTACCACCTAGAAAAAGAGCGAAGAGTTACTTA
>CADDZS010000073.1 GCA_902812485.1 archaeon | reverse complement strand
ATGCCTCACAGGCTTATAACCCAACTTCAAAAATTCGACAAGCGCTCGTGCATTTTTCTCGACTGTTCTCCGATCGCCCTTAATGACTTTGAGTCTTGTTATCTATCCTGTCCTTCCGGTGAATAATGTTAACAACAGCTGCTCGAAGGCATCTACGGAATCAGGTGAGTCTCATGAGGTTTCTAGTGCAATTGTCCGATCGCCCTAAAGCATACTAGTTCGAATTTTGATATCAAGGGCATTTACTCCTAGAAACTTCCGATTTGCTGTGTTCAAGCTTTTCTCATGAGTGAAGCTTTTTGGCATCATTGCCTCTCTCTTTTCTTTTTCCCAATTTCGAATTTATCAACATGTATCTTCTTGACGAACATATTCAGTCAGATTCCAAAAACTATCCATAATCTTTCCAAGATTAATTTGAGATCCAAAAGAAGAAGTGCAATCGTTACCTGAAAAATCTAATCTCGATCCTCTTTGAAAGATCAGGAATAGGAATCACGTACCTTATAATCAGGTGTACGCGAATGAGGGAAATTAAGGAAGTCCGAGTGGAAAATAAAAAATTACCTAACAAGCGTCTCATTTGAGACATATATACGAGTCCTGATCGGTCTTGAGAGTCAAGGCTAATTGAGAACGATTTTCATAATTTTCCTTCTCTCACAATGAACACGTTCCTTATGCTCTGAGTCTCATGGCATTATTTTGAGTTATTTGCTTTAAATCAGCTCTTTTCGCGATATGTCTGTGAAAGTCGCAGGATTTCGAGAAGCAGCAAACAATGAAAAATTGTGCAATTCTAATTTTGGCGATTCTCTTTCTTTAGCCTTGGCAGTAAACCCAGAACAAAGAAATCATCGTTCTGAGCAGAAATCTCATTCATGAGCTCGTGATCTGATCATTATCACCTTCCCTATTGAGTTGCTCTTTTCACTTATTTTGTTTGTATTTACTTACCCCTTCTTCTCTTTTTGGATGTCATTTCTCAATGATATTATTCAAAACCTTCCAGTTCGATACGAGTTCCACGGTTTTGCATGCGGAGCAAATCTCGCCCGATGATACGGCGCCACATACTTTGCAACTCTTTGCAGAATCTTTTCCTTGCAGCCTTTTTTGACTAGCTTCAGCTGAGGGAATTGAATTTGAGCCTGCGACTCGAAGCGACGAAGCTATTGAGAGAATTGTCCGGAGTGTGCTGTACTTTATCCCCGGATGACGAGCCTCAAGAGTGTTTAGGTTTTCCCTTATTTCGGTTCGTATTCCCTCATTCATGTAAGGGCAAGATTCACTCTGAAACGGGAGGTCGTTGATGTAGGCAAAGAATGCGAGCTCTTGCTCATAAATTTCCATGAAAGGTTTGATTCTTCTAAGCTTGAATCTGCTAGCAGATCTTGCCCCGCTCTTGGAGTTTCCCAATGACGGATCAAGCCATCTTATTCTTTGTAAATCCCCGGAGTATAGATTGATGAAAAAGGTTTGTATCACGTCATCCAAATTGTGCGCAGTTGCAACGACGTCGAGTCCAAGTTTTTGAGCTGCCATATCGATAGATCTCCTACGCAGGGGACCGCACATGGCGCATGATGTGATCTTCTTCCGATAGGCTGATTCGGCTTCTTTTCTCTCCGAAAGCGCCTCGTCGAGTGTAAAGCCAAAGAAATCTTCATAAGAAGTAACTAGGAGGGGGATTCCTAGTTTTTCAGCAATCTTTTCCGCGTTTCTTACCGATTCTTCTCTATAGCCTTTGATCCCCTCATCTATTGTGATTGCGTAGAGTTTTGAACCATGACCCTTCATAATCTCGCCCATTACGTAGAGAAGCGAAGTAGAATCCTTGCCTCCAGAGACCGCAACTCCGACCCTGTCTCCGTAGTTCAGCATAGAATATTTTGAGATTGTCTTCTTTGTTTTTTCGAATATCGATGATGAAAAACAGTCCCGACAGAGCGACTCACCATTGTAAGCGCGGTAGTACACAGTCTTCTTTCCGCAGCTGCAGTTTGGATGTGCTTTTCCCGAATTTGATTCTCCATCCAACCAAACGAAATTCAATCAGAAAACAACCCCCGTTGCCTTTCTCACTCTCAAAGACCCGCTCAAATTAGACCCAATGTAATCTATGTGCAAGCCGGCATCAACACCTTCTTTTTTCCACATTCAAGGAAAAGCTATGCTCGAGATGTCCATCTTTGGCTATTAGTTTCGTAGAAAGGTAAATCATCCTTGGGGCGCTCTCTTTGGATGGAAACTTCCTCCTCATTTGCTACTCAAGGATAATGATTGAGATCCGTCCGTTTTATATGGATGTACCCTATAACACCCTCGCACGAGTACAAAGGTAAGTGCAATCCCTTCTCCCTCAATTTCTTTTTCCTTTCCTGTCTTCGCTTTCAATCAATTCTTATTGCCTTTGAGGAGGCTTTTCATATCCATCATTGTTAAGCATGCGTAAGCCCGTCGAAACGATGGATACGGACGCCTCAAACATTATAGCCGGATTCATGTTGATATTTTAGCTCTAGCCACAGACATATTGTTATGGAAAGTCACTTTGCACAAAGAAAAGAGAAGATGCGGAAGGCAACAACCCCAACTTGTCAACAAATAATTCGAATTCTTCAGATGAGGCTGATGATCGTATCCTTCGCGGTGATTTGATGCCTACTGGAAACGAGCACGAGGAAAGCAGAGCCCATGAAGGAAGTAAGGAATCAGATGAGAAACCGGCGAAAAGTGTGACTTTCTCCTACGGAATCATAATGGTAAGAACTAAGAAACTTTTGAGCATGCTAGATTCGCTTGCGAAATACAAAATATTTGCAAGGCTAGGGTGGATAATGCTTGGGATAACAATAGCTGCAGCCGCGTTCATGATCTGGCTCATGGTGGATAGTACGTACCTCGTGCTTTCTTCTAGCTTAGCTTTTAGGTGTGCGATAGGTGCTGCTCCAGCTTCTCTTTGTCACCAAGAGAATCTAGCTACCACTTCGCAGCCCCCCCTTCAGGCTGTTCTTCTACTTCCCGGGCTTAATCCTTACATCCCGATTCTTTACGGGATAATAGGGATAGTAGTCGCAGTCGTCATTCACGAGGGGACTCACGGCGTGATAGCTAGGAGCCTCCACCTTCCGGTGAAATCTACAGGCGTACTATTTCTTCTCATAATCCCGATAGGGGCCTTTGTCGAGCTTGACGACAAGCTCGTCATGCAAAGAAGGTTTCGCGACTCTGGTCGGATAATGGCAGGTGGGCCCGGAAGCAACATAATCGTTGCAACTGTTGCGCTCATTCTTCTCCTTCTCCTAGTAGGTGGACTCGTCCCACAACACTTCGACGGCGTCTACGTCAGCGCAATAGTTCCCGGAAGCCCAGCAGCCCAGCTTCATGACAGCGGGGCACTAAACGCAGGAGATCTCATAGTCGCAGCCAATGGAACAACGGTGCACTCACAATCAGATCTTGCTCGCATCCTCTCAAAGACCCGACCCAATGAAACATTGATCCTGACCATCCAGAACTCAGGACAGGATAAACAATATTCAATCAAGCTTGGGGCAAACCCGAATAACAATACGGTGGGTTTCATTGGCATCGCAGGTGCGGTGAGCAACTCTGATCTTGTGGCTATAAGAAACAGCTATGCCTACGGTTTTGCTACTCATCCTTCACTCTCGACATTTGTTCCCTACTTGATAGTACCAGGTCTGTTTCCTAGTGCCGACACCAGCGTCCCATTTTCTTCGACTCTTTCTCCACTGTATACTTCTCCTACTCTAGGCAGTGCATGGTACCCGATCTCACTCACCCTTTTCTGGATATGGTTCATTAACGCAAACCTAGCATTCTTTAATGCAATTCCATTATATCCACTCGACGGCGGGCAAGCTCTACTCAACTTTTTCACTCATTTTGGACGCAAGTGGGTCGAAGACAGGGCAAAGCTTCTGACGGGCATAAGTTCTGCAGTCATGTTCTTACTTATCCTCTCCTACATCTTCCTTCCAAGATTACTTGCTCTTGCGTGAAATCAAAAAGGGAGACCCGCTAAAGGAAGAGGAAGTTAGGAGCCTTGAGATACTTTGGCGCCAAGAGAAAACCGGAGGAGCCCTATTGCACCGCCAAGCGAGTTGATCTGCTCCCCCAGATCAGTTGAGGAATCGAGGAGGAAGGTCTCACCTCCAAATTCCTCGACAGTGTTTAGCAGCTCGACAACTTTCTCCTCATCATCAGGCCCGAGGAAAATCTTATCCGATACAAGGAGAGACTCAACTGCACCTGCCTTCGCAGCGATCATGTTTTCCTTGAAGGCGAGCGCAACCCTTTCGTCGTTAAGAGAGATTCTCTTCATAGTTTCCTGGATGATTTTGGAGACCTTTACTAGCCTTGTTTCGCCCAAAACCTGCTGGAGACTAGGAGATCGAACCGCCGTGTAAACGCCATCCTCGCCTGCCACATCGAGTCCCTCGACGGCTCTAACATCGCCAAACTGTTTCTTTGTTCTGTTTTGGAGCAGGAAGTTTACAAACGCATTCTTTGTCGTGCCCGGCCCCATGACAAACACCTTCCTAGTTGAGGAGCTCTTAACTTCTCCTCCTCCTTCTTCTTCCCCTTCTTGACCCGAATTGATGCTCTTCATCATATCGGCGATTTTCTGAAAATATGCTGATGCAGAGCCCTTTGTGCTCTTCTTTGACTCTGCAAACATCTTTCCGGTCGCCCCTGATTCGACCACGGGAAATATTTTGAGGTGTGTTCCCCTCACAAGTCCGACTCCAGCCTCTCGCCCATCTAGTGCCACGAGAAAGTAGCTGTCACCCAAAACAGCAGACGAGTTTTCAATGAGTTTCAGCTCGACTTTCGTGAAACCTTGAGGCTTTTTGATTGCAATCCTGTGCCCCTCCGAAACGTTGAGCGAGTGAAACTCTCCCTTACCGAGTATTTCGTTGGACACATCAACAATTCTTCCCGAAACCCTAATTCTCGAGAGCGTCGAGTCGAGCCTCACTTGCTCGACCTCAACAGTAAGAGTTACCTTGACTCTTTCCTTGTCGGGGCGAGAATACTCAGAGTTATCCTTGATGACCCGAGATGTTTCGCTTCTAACGAGATCTCCTTTTGAAATCACTCGCCGGAGTGTCCACAAATCGTCGGGTTGCTCAGGCGTGACGATTGCAAGCCCATGCTTTGAGTCTAGGCGATGAACTATCAAGGTCTTGAAAATACGCGTCCGTTCATAAAGAAGATGACCATAGCCTGCATCATCAATCTTTCGCAAAATCAGCGCCGAAGGCTACTCTCGGACAAACTCACACAAGTGATCCGATTGCTCGTTCAATTGCCATCAACTATGCTTTTGCGAACAATATGATACTGCAAAATAGAGCACTACCGATAGCCAAAAAGTGGGAAAAGACAGGGAAAAAAGGGAAAGCGAAGGAAGGAAGATATTCCCGTGCGGATGCGTGACTGTCGCACTAGAACTATTCGAGACCCAGGTCCTTGAAGCTATAAATCGCGAGGTCGTCAGGTTTGTTGTGTATCTCGGCAGTTCTATGACCCACGAGCGAAGACACCCCAGCTTTTGAAGATGCATCCACAAGACGCTGAGTCACAATGCCATCGAAGACTACCACTTTTGCTCCCTGCGTTTGATCGAGTTTCGAGACGAGTTCATTCACGGGCATTCTCGCAAGCTGATTGAGCCCAGAGTCATAAACCACAGCTTCTAGAGTTCCGTTGACGGACGGATAATCTATTTTCACTTTCTCAGAGATCTCTGGGCTCAGAGGTGGAGGAGGTGGAAGAAGCTGCTGTTCTGCTTGCGTTTCCTCCTCTTCTCGCCTTGAGATTCCACTATCTTCGTCAAAAGATCTCGGAGGGGCCGCTTCTCGCTCCTCGTACCTCTCATAACTCTCAGCGCGTTCTCCACGCGAGTGTCGTTTGTCTCCTCTTCTGCCAGCCGAGTATCTGCCGCTATTTCTTTCCCTGTTGGTTCGATCATGACGGCCTCCTCGTTCGCTGTGCTCATAGATCACCTGCGGTTCTTCCAGGATCTCTCCTCCTCCTCGGGGTTCGCGTAGGATTTCGAGTATTTCGATTGGTGTGAGCTCCTCGACTTCCCGTCCTCTCGGCGCTCTGAAAACGCGATCTACCCTCGCGACCTGGGAAAGTTCCTTCAAAATGAGGTCTCCGCCTCTGTCACCATCCAAGAAAGCGTACACTCTTTTCCTCTTAGCGAGCTCCTTCACAGTCTCTGGAATGCTTGTTCCCTCGACTGCAATCGTGTTTTCGATTCCCGCCCTCAAAAGATTGATCACATCGGCTCTACCCTCGACAACTATTATCGTGTCGGAGTCGCTGACAGCTGGGCCTGCTGGAAGTCCTTCTCTTCCGTAACTTATTACCCTCCCTCGTTTGACAGACTCGCCAATATCCTTAAGCGACTCCTCGCCTTCGCTCGCTGTCTTTGAGGCCCACTCCTTCATGATAGCTTTTGCGCGATCAACTATGACTTTCTTTCTCTCGGCCCTCACATCGCTTATTCCAACCAAAGTGAACTTTGCGCTGCAGGGTCCGACCTTGTCAACATTTTCGACAGCGGCAGCGATAAGAGCGGCGGTCTGAACGTCAGTGCTCATTGGTATGAGCACTTCGCCAGTAGTTCTGCCATTGTTTGACTGGAGTGTTATCTCTATTCTTCCGACTTTCCAAGTCTTTTGGAGTTCTTGCAGGTTCATCTCTGGGCCGAAAAGCCCTTCAGTTTGCCCAAAGATCGCACCCACCAAATCAGCTTTTTCAACAACACCTTCTACGTCGAATTTTAATTTCACTAGATACTTTACTATACTCTTTTCTTGACTCACTATAATCACCAAGTAGTAGAATTATAGGCAGTAAAAGTTGCAATCGGAAAATGGTCAACCTTACTACAGTACAGTAAAATATTTCAGATTCGGATTTAAGCCTTTAGCAATCTGGTTCTGCTTTGTTTGAACAGACTTTGAGGCCTATATTGAAAACCAAGGCTTGTTTTTGGGAGAATTTCACTTCGGTTAGCATCGAATTCATTTTGCCGGGGCTTGTTTTCCTCCCTTTCTCTCTCTCTATCTGCTTAGACAATCACGCCTAACAGTTTCCCCCTATCTCAAAGAATTCGAAGCTCCCGATACGTTGAAATATTCTCAAGGCATTTTTTCAGATTCGTACAAGTTGACTCCAAAGAAGTTTGACTATTATGCTGCAACTTCTTTAGACGAGGCATTATCATTGCTTCAGGAAAAAGAGGACGCGAAGATCCTAGCTGGCGGGCAGAGTCTGCTTGCTCTCATGAAGCTCAGGCTTGCAGCACCGCAGGCTCTGATTGACATTTCAAAGATTGAAGATCTTTCGTATGTGAGAGAAGAAAGAGGATATCTCGCGATCGGTGCTCTCACGATACATGATCTGATCGAACACAATGAAACTATCAGGAAACGCTTCACTCTTCTCGCTGACGCAGCGAGTAAGATAGGAGACCAGCAGATCAGAAACCGCGGTACAATTGGTGGAAGCGCGTGTCACGCAGATCCAGCCGCAGATTTACCTACGGCACTCCTTGCAGCTAACGCCCAGTTTGTGATTAGAGGGCATAGTGGACAACGTGTCGTTCCAGCTGAAGAATTCTTTGTTGATACTTTCACTACTGCAGTGCAACCAAACGAAGTATTGACTGAGATTCGCATTCCTGAGTTTCCACCCAAGACAGGTTCAGGATACATTAAACATAGCAGAAGAGAGGGCGATTTCGCAATAGTTGGTGTTGGGGCGGTAGTTACGCTCGCAGATGGAAACATATGCAAAGATGTGAGGATAGGGCTTGGTTCGGTTGCCGCAACTCCGATTAGGGCCAAAGCTGCAGAAGATTACCTCAGAGGTAAACCTCTAGACGACAAAACTATAATCGAGGCTGCTGAGAGAGGGCCTCAAGGTGCAGATCCGCCTTCGGACATGCATGGGAGTCGAGAATACAGATTGGAGATGATCAAGGTGTTTATCAAGAGAACTGTGAAGCTTGCTCTTACTAGAGTGTGAATTAAGATAGCATAAGAGAGTGATGGGAAATGGCGCTGCAGGCACTCAAAACAGGGATGGTGCAGGTCACCTGCAAGATAAATGGTAAGGAGTATACTGGGATGGCAGAGCCAAGGACGCTCCTCGTCCACTTTTTGAGGGATGACCTGAATCTAACGGGAACGCACATTGGTTGCGATACAGGACACTGTGGAGCTTGCACGATAATGTTCAATGGAAAGGCGCTTAAATCGTGCATGCTTCTTGCTGTGCAAGCACAGGGTGCTGAAATTTTGACGGTCGAGGGTCTTGCACAGGGAGACAAGCTCCACCCAATACAGGAAGCTTTCTGGGAGAATCACGGCTTGCAGTGCGGCTACTGCACGCCCGGAATGCTGATAGCTGGTCTATTCCTTCTTCAAAGGAATCCAGATCCAACTGAGGAAGAGATTAGGAGAGGAATAGAAGGGAATCTCTGCAGATGTACTGGCTACGTCAACATTGTCAAATCAATCAAAGCGGCTGCTAAGAAGATGCAGGAATTGAAAGCACAATCATCACAGGCTACTCCGACTCCAAAATCTCAGTGACTTTAAAAAATGTATTGAAAAGATGGAAGAATCGATCTTTTCGGAGAGAAGCGGATTCAACTGAAGTCGCAAGGTAATTAAAGAAAGGAAATAGTAGGGAAAAGAGAGGGAAGAATATCGTTTGCATTTTGAGGGCACTTTCAATGTTAAGGCACCAAAGGAAAAGGTCTTTGCGCTGGTGACAGATCCGACGCAGATATCACAATGTATGCCCGATCTGCAGAAACTCGAGGTGAAAAGTCCTGATGATTTCATCGCGGTCGTGAAAGCCGGAGTCTCATTCATCAAAGGAGATTTCACTCTTCACTTCACGACTGTTGAGAAGAGTCCTCCGACGCATGCAAAGCTGAGTGCTCACGGCACTGGCATCGGAAGCACGATTGACCTCGACACTGTGATGGATCTGAGCGATCAGCAAGGTGGGGGTACGGCAATGAAGTGGGTTGCCGATGCGAAGGTTGGTGGAAGAATAGCTTCTGTCGGTCAGAGACTGCTTACCGGTCAGGCGGAGAAAATAATCAAACAACTCTTCACCTGTTTGGAAGGAAAGCTTAACGCCTAGGAAAACCCAAAACTCTCTCCGCTGGTATTTCCACACAGAGATAGTTTGAAACTATCTATAATAGACGCTCTTACAAAATGAGAAATTTTTCCTAACGCGAGCGAGATCTATAGTTTATTTCCTCATCTAGCTGCCTGTCCCGTAGGCAGTTCCACGTGCCGGAAAGTTTCGCTTCAGGGACGAGTTATTGAATTGTAAATCTCCAAGAATTCTCTGTCGTCAATGTTGCCTTTCCTTTCTTCCGAACGCCTTTTCACTTCAGCTAGAATATGAGTCATCTGCTCCTCGGTCGCCTCCAATCCAAGCTCCTTGAGCTTCCACTCTATTGAATGGCGACCAGACTTTTTCCCAAGAAAAACTCCGTGCTTGTTTCCAACCACCTCGGGAAGATAGGCTTCAGAGCCGAGATTGAATTTCATCCATCCTGCAATTGATATCCCTGCCTCTCTCGTAAAGACACGATCTCCTACGACAGCTTTGTTTGGTGCGAGAGGAAAAGAGGTGTACTTGCGAACAATTTCGGAAAGCTCTTTGAACCTTGAGAAATCAAGCTTTACTGGCTGGCCATAAAGGTATTTGAGAGCCATTGCAACCTCCTCAAAGCTGGCATTTCCAGCGCGCTCTCCAATTCCGTTCACGGAGGTGTGGACAACCGAGGCCCCATTTTGGAGACCTGCTATCGAAGTTGCGACGCCAAGCCCGAAATCGTTGTGCGTGTGAACTTCGAGCGGCTCCCTGACAGTTTTCCTTATCTCCCTTACAAGATTTCCAAATGCTTCAGGAGAAGCACAACCGAAAGTGTCAACAATAACAAAAGCATCAGGATGAGCTTCCTCGGATATGGTCTTCATAAGACGTTTTAGAAAACTCAGATCGGCTCTTGTACCGTCAACTCCAAAGTAAGCTGTCCACAAGCCATGCTTCTTGGCGTAATCTATCGCCTCGACAGCCTTCTGAACAACCTGATCGTTCTTCCATCCAAATTGCATAAGCTTGGGAATGCCTACAGGCCCTTCGCAAATGATTCCTTGAACATCACATTTCAAAGCCGCTTCGATATCCTCCTTTACTAGCCTAGAGAATGCGAAGACTTTAGCTTGAAGACCAAGATGAGCAATTTCTCTAACTGCATCGAAATCTTCCTTCGAAACCACTGGCATGCCGGCTTCGATTCTTTGAACTCCCACTTCGTCGAGCATTGTAGCAATGTCAACTTTCTCTTTCGTTCGAAGCACCACTCCAGGGGTCTGTTCACCGTCCCTTAAGGTGACATCATGAAAGATTACTTCTTCAGGAAAGTGAATCCTGCCAAGGACTTCCGGATCATAGTTGAAATGGCTCACCCAGAAATCTTCTCCTTTCCACCTTTCTGATGGATACCTGCTTTGATCTACCGAATCTCGCTTTGTTTCTTGTGTTTGTATCATCAAAGGAACAGTATCATTTCCTATCTTATTGTAATTTCCCTTTTTCTGTCTTGCGACTCGATAACTCTCTTTCCACTTGATAATGGACATGCAACTTTTTCAACATCGAACTTGCGGTCACCTTGCGCTCATTCCTTCCATTCCTCCACCTTCCCCCTTCGGAAGAAGATGTTCTTCTCCTTTCTTCGGTTTCTTTCTTTCCACATTTTCCATTCAGGGTGCCCCAATACCTAAAATAAGGAGATTCCCTGTTAAACTAACTCAGTGAGCTAATCTTGTCGACTGCGCTTGAATCTCCAAAGATAACCTATGTGACTCTCTTCGCTGATGAAACAATCCATCCAAAGTACGAGGCTGCTCTGAAGGACTTTGAAAGAAAACTTGGCGAGCACTATCCGATGTATATTGGCGATCGCGAAGTACTCTCGAAGGAGGGGGAATTCGATCATAGAAGTCCAATAGATACCTCGATAATCGTTGGTCGCTTTCAAAAGGGCACAAGAGAAAATCTGAAAGAAGCGATCGAAGAGGCAAACAAATCGTTTGAAAATTGGAGATCGCTTCCTTGGGAGGAGCGTGTCAAAATCTTAGCGCGAGCAGCGGAACTTATCGACGAGAGAAAATTCGAGATCGCAGCGGCGATTACTTATGAGGTTGGAAAGACTAGGCTTGAGGCTCTTGCAGAGGCTTGGGAGGCCATAGACGCAATCAAATATTTTTCGCGTGTGATGCATGAAAACAAAGGATACGTGAAGAAAATGGGACCCGGAGGCCCAGGGGAGGACTGCACCCTGGTATGCAAACCATACGGGGCTTGGGTCGTCATTTCCCCCTTCAATTTTCCCTTCATGCTTGCAAACGGTATGGCTTCAGGCGCCCTAATCACTGGGAACACAATTGTGATGAAGCCAACAAGTGAAGCCGTGCTCCCCGGTTTGATGCTGTACAAGATTTACAGAGATGCTGGAATCCCTCCAGGCGTAGTGAACTTTGTGACTGGACCCGGTGGAAATTTCGAGAAGGAGATCGTCTCGAACCCGAAAGTTGCGGGTGTTGCGTTCACTGGATCGCGGGATGTCGGGATGAGACTATTTCACGGTTTCTTGAGCGAACAGCCTTACGCGAAGCCTGTCGTCATGGAGCTTGGAAGTAAGAATCCCGTAATTGTCACATCCAGAGCTGATATTGGAAAGGCTGTTGAAGGCGTGGTGAGGGCAGCTTTCGGGTACTCTGGGCAGAAATGTAGCGCAGCTTCGCGAGTTTACGTTCAACGCTCTGTAAAGGACAAATTCTTGAAGGCTCTTACAGAGAAGACTAAGAATATCAAAGTTGGTGATCCCCGAGAAAGAGAAACGTTCATGGGTCCTGTGATAAACAGGAGAGCAGTAGAAACTTTCGAAAACGCTGTTTCAGAAGTAAGGAGGGAGAAGGGAGGGAATGTTCTAGTTGGAGGCAAGTTACTCAGTGATGGATCCATGTCAAAGGGTTACTATGTCGAGCCAACTGTGATTTCAGGCCTCCCGTCAGATCATAGGCTTTTCAAGGAGGAGCTCTTCGTTCCACTTATCGTCGTTGACGAGTTCGAAACCCTTGAGGAGGCGTTGAAGAAAGCAAACGACACTGATTATGGATTGACTGCTGGCATTTTCAGCGAAGATATTTCAGAGATCAGAAGATTCTTTGATTCGATTCAGTTTGGTGTGGTTTATGCGAACAGACGCGGAGGAGCAACGACTGGAGCTTGGCCAGGAGCCCAGAGCTTTGTTGCTTGGAAGGGAAGCGGTGCGACAGGAAGAGGTGTTGGCGGGCCTCATTATTTGCTGAATTTCTTGAGAGAACAGTCCCAGACAGTCGTGGTCGAGTAATCGTCCAAAAAGATGAGCAATCCCTAAATATCGGTTTTACGATATCTTAATTCCGATATCGGATTTGTTCAGTTTCGCTTTCAGAGGAGGGAGGAGGCGAGGGCTTCGAACTTGGATCCTTGTCATGCTTGAGC
>CADDZS010000072.1 GCA_902812485.1 archaeon | reverse complement strand
AGATGATTGAAAGGATATATATCTTCCTTCATTAACGATTGCCGCGAAATTGTCATTGCCTTCTTGAGCGAGCTAATGTCGGTATCCTATTGAACGCACGAAGTACTCGTACTAGGAGAAGGCACTTTGTACCTTTTCTTTGTTCGCTGAATACACTCTGATTACTATTTTCCCCCCAACTAGAAAGAAAAGAGCAGATGCCGACTACCCAGCAATTTCCCTTATCATTGCTAAGGTAAAAGATGTCCCCTATTCTAGAGTGCGAGCTTCGCTTTCATTGCATTTTTGTCTGTCAATGATCCCTAAGAGCGTGAAAAGAAGAGTGAATCTCGATTGCGTTTACAATGAGCAGAGGCCAATGGAAGAAAATCCCCGGAAGTCGATCCAATTTTATCAAAGCTTGTGTCGGATCCTGATAATCTTTTTTTCGTAAGGAAAGGATTAGAAAGAATCTTGCAAACGAATATTAAATTCACCCCATCGCTTCTCTCACCTGAGGTGTGAAGAGGTATGAGCCAAGCTCAAGGAAGTGTAGGTGGACCAACCATGATGACTGGACAGCAACAACCGCAGCAGCAACAACTAGGAGAACCAATAAACGCGTTCGTGACTTTCAAAATAGCTCCTGAAAATCTGCCCGAGGTTTTCAGACGACTGGTCGAGCTTAGAAACAATCCTCCGGAAGGCATCGTCATTAACAAAATCGTTCCCGTCGCAGGAAGACTCGACTGCGTGCTCGACATCACCGCAGCAAGCCCAGACGATCACTTTCTATTCATCACCGAAGACTTGAGCAAGATAAAGGGGATCACGAGCTGTGAGAGCCTAGTCGGGAACGAATATTGGCTGAACTATCTTCAGCAGGGCGCAAGGGGTGGAGCAGGCGGTCAGACCTTTGGAGCGAGCCAGTTCCAGCCGCAGCAAGCTCAACCTTGGCAGTGGAGAGTTCCACAGACACAGCAGCAACAACAACAATACGGCGTTTCTGGGAGCAGGGCTCTGCGCTATCGCCAATCTCTATTCAGGTGAAACTCAAAAAGAGGGGAGAGATAGCGACTATAGGTTCCGCGTTATAGCTTTGTGCGGATCTTCCCCCTACACGCTCTCTTTTTTTCTCGCTTTAGAATTGCATAGAATACTTCAAAGTAGAGGCTCTTTTAACGCCTTCAGTATCGTTTTCGGTATAATAGTAATCGATGGCTTGAGATAGTTGGTTTGAAACCAGCCGCTTTTTCTCAATCTCTGTTAGTTCTTCGCATTGAAGAGCGGACCTTGCGGCGCGCTCAAGCCACATAGCAGCCTCATGTTTCTTTTCGACTTTCAAGTAGCACTCGGCTATCCATTCCATCAAGCTGATTTTGGAGGCTTCTCTTAGTCCCTCGTCGTTCAAATGATCTGACAGGGTCTTCGCCGCAGCCTCGTATTGTTTCAACTTGATTTGAGAAATTGCATCTGAAATGAAGCCCAAAGGATAGCGCTCTAGCCTCCCCCCGCAGTCCTCCTTCCTTCTCCTAACCTGTCTGTATTGAATCCTGAGACGAGCCGGAATAGCAAAAACGGATCGTGCCTATACTATCTAACAATCGAGTCAAATTTTTCTCTCCTTGTAGAGACCTCGGGCTGATTTGCAGTCCAAGGGAGGCCCCTCCTTCATCCTTCGGTTACTTATCACAGAAAAAGGATGAAGAATTAGGAAGGCGAAGAGAAGAAGGGCGAAAGGAGGCTGAGGAGAAGCGAAAGCCTTTTTCCGTAAAGGGAGGCGACACTTCCCCCTAACTCATAGAACAGACTCGCGTATCCTTTGCTTATCTCTCTCCAAAGAAAAGAATGTTAGCAAGAATGAATAAAGGCTGATCTAAGGCTTTGCACCTCTCAGAACACGAAGTTCTCATTGGTAAATTCAAGCACGCGGCGTACAAGCCGTGCTATTGGACTGAGCAGAGCCTCCGGACAGGAGGGCGAAGGCACTGTTACAAGCATGGATTCGGTATAAAGAGCCATCTTTGCATTCAGTCCACGTCGTTTCGGGGCTGCAACATCGCATGCTCCTTCTGCTGGCGTGACGTCGAAGGAAGACAACACAGCTTTCAAAGAATTGACGATCCCGACCTCATAGCTGAGGAGCTTATCTCTGAACAGAGCGCACTCATCGAACGGCATCTCAGCTTCGCTTTAGATAATTTTGACAACATGGTGAAGATTGTTCACGCGCTTGGCACTGATGGAAAATCCTTCTCGGTTCGCGAGCTTGCTGAAAAATGTGGAATCTCAAGGCAGAGAGCCGAGGACGCAATTATAGATTTGAAGAACGCGGGCGTTGTAAAGCAAATCGACTGTGGGAGAGGCTTGGAAAAGAAGTTCGAGCTCGAGCAAGGCGTGTCCTCGATCACTCGAGCGGAGCTTTCGCTTGAAAGATCAAGAGAGATCGTTGAGCAATTCGTCGCGACTAGAAAGGACATAATCGACGTCCATCTCGAAGCGACCAAGCCAAAGCATGTGGCAATCTCTTACGACGGGGAGCCTACAATGTACTCAAGGCTTGGCGAGCTCATCCAAGAATTCAGGAAGAGGGGAATCTCGACCTTTCTCGTGACTAATGGCACATTTCCCGAGAGAGTCGCGCGACTCAAGGAAACTGGATGTCTTCCAACCCAGCTTTACGTTACGCTCGCTGCTCCCGACAAGGAGACCTACTTAAGGGTCTGCTCTTCGGTGAAACCATACTTTCCGGTTCACGAGGATCACTGGGAGAGGCTGAATAGGACACTCGGGCTTTTGTCAGAGCTTGGATGCCGCACTGTAATCAGGATCACAAGCGTCAAGGGAGTGAATATGATAAATCCACTTGGATACAGAGAACTCGTCGAAAAGGCAAATCCAAGCTTCCTAGAGGTCAAGGGGTTCTCCATAAGCGGAAATGCTCCGAGAATCTCTGAGAGGCTCGGAGAAACGGATCTGGGGAAGGACAGCCCGGAGTTGATGAGAATTGCACTCAAGTATTCTCCAACGCACCAAGAAATCCTAGAATTTTCAAAGCAGATCTCTGAGGACTTTCGGATATTCCCCATGGTCAGCCAGAGCGAACTTAACAGGCAGGTTTTGATGGCAGTTGCTTGGAAGGATCCGAGCAAAGTGGAAATCGATTTCTCGAAGGAGCTATGAGTGGAAGAGAAAATAGATTTCGTCTTTGAGAGCCGCCTTCGAATCTAAGCTCTTTCCTCCTTCTCCTTGGCCTGAACTCCGACCTTCTCCAAGAAGCCCATTCTTCTTCTTTCGATGCAATTGTTAATATCCCCCTGGATTTTACTAACCCAAGGATTAGCCCACATTGAGTTACAGTGGTGCCGGCAGATCATCGTTTGGGCGGAAGGGGTCGTCTTCTGCTCCTCAAAAGAAGACTAGGAGAAAGAAACAAGAGTATCACACCCATAAAGTGGGAAAGTTTGTTGCCGAGGAGACTGAGCTGCTCGACATCGAAACTCTCAAAGAGAGAACTATCCTATCGCTCAAGAAATTGGGAGCTCAAAAATTTTCGCCGGAGCCAGGAGGATATGGGCTCGAAAACTGGCTCACGAGTCTCAATCTCTTGCTAGATGATTTTGAAGAAAAAATAGGAAAGAAGTATCTGCCTCAGGAGTATTTTGAAACAAGGAGAAATGTCGTTGAGGAGCTCCTGAAACCAGTGGATGTCTCAGATATTGAAAACGAGATAAGGAAATGTCAGAACGACGAGCGAGAAATAGAGCTTCAGCTACTCAACGCAAGCAAGGAAAGGCGTGGCAGATGGGAGAAGGAGATTGCTACCGATTCAGAATCGATCCAGCAGCTCGAAGAGAAGAGAAAGGATCTCTCTTATGAGCTCGGTGAGCAAGAGAGAAAGCTCATCGAGAGAAGGGACGAGTCAGGCTCACTTTCGTTCATTCGAAAAATTTTTCGAGGTTCAAGCTCCAGCTCTAGCATTCGCATCGAAGAGAGAATTAACGAGATCAAAAAGTCGCTAGAAGACATTGATCGCAAAATCGATTCGTTGAAGAAGAGGCGCGACAAGGTGACTTCCAGACTCGAAAATCAAGTCTCTCCAGAATCCGAAGATGCACGACTTGCCGCTTTGTTGTCAGATCTGAGATCAAAAATATCCGAGCTCGAGGAAGAGAAGATGAGAAGGCTCCAAATTTCTGAAAAGAGGATAAACTCAACGAAGCAAATCGCCGAAATTGTGGCAAAGATCAAAACCGACGGGGTTGCTGGTGAGCATCCTCCGGATATCCAGAGCCCAATCGAGGCTCAAAAATCAGCATACCAAGAACAAGATCCGCAGTCAGTAGGAACCCAGAAAAGCGAATCCCGGGGAAGCTAGGTAGAATTTTAGAGAGTTTCAAAGATGAGTGGGGAGCTTTTTTGCTTCCTTACACAAATTAAGAAAGATAGAAATGATGATGATGGTCATCTGCTTGAGATCGGCAGGAGCATCTCTTGCAAGGAAAATAGCCTGAAAGAAAAAGGAAACAAGGATTGAAAGATGATTGAAAAGTTTATGAGAAATAGAAAAAAAGAGACCTTGGACATCCTGCTAAAACATCCAAGGTTTTGGACTGGGAATTACTTCGTAGTTGCTGTAATTCTTTCTTTGGTTCGTTTTTGGGGGGACGAGAAAACCACTCTTTTCCTCAAGATTCAGTGCTCTCGCCGCTTCCTTCTCCATCGTCGCCACTGGCTGACGAGAGAGATGATGAAGAGGAAGACTCCGAATCTGACTCGGAAGTGGTTTCTGCCATCGATTCTTGGGAGCTTTCGCCTTGTTCCGACGAACCCGAAGCTGAGCTTCCAACAACTGAGGCACTCGCAAATCTCGGACCCACTCGGTCAACCTTTATCTTGACCTTCTGGCCGACCTTTGCGCCCTGAACGAAGATCACAAAACCTTGGACCTTTGCGACACCGTCGCCCCGTCTTGAAAGTTCCGTGACTTCTACGTCGTATTCCTTACCTACTTCTACAGGCTTTGGACCCATTGGAGGTCTTCCTCCACCGAATCCACCGCCTCTACTTCCGTTGCCGCGATAATCGCGGTCTCTTCCGTAGCTCATAGTACAGTACGCTCAAGGAAACAGGATGTTTTGACCACAATATAAGGTAAGCTACTCATTTTGTTAACTGCGAATCAAGAGTAATATTGGGAACTACCAAGTCCCTTTCTCCATAATCTTTCACCCATAAGGTGATAGCAAGATGTTGAGTGGGGGGAGAGGGGAAGCATACTTGGGTAAACAAGCGAGCATTTCGTCATCGCGATAGAAAGAAGGAATTGCGAAAAAGGAAGGGCAATGAATTTTCACCCAAAAGCCGAGTATTTCTGGAGCAATGTGTAAATACACTCAGATCCGAAGTTAGTAGGTTAAGCAAAAAATGAGATATAAATGCAAAAACTGCTCCCAAACATTCGAGAGCAAGGACGAAGCCGAAACCCATGCCGCTCGACGCGGCCATAAGGTTGAGCTCTTGATTGCTCAAACGTTTTGGAGCGAGCACTTGGCTTCCCATTGAGTTAGAGCAATAGGCGCCTTCCACTGGCGAGATAGAAGAAAAGAAGAGAAGGAAACTGCAACGGGCGAAGTGAAAGAAGGAAATAGTGAGGCCCGCTGCGATCAAGGAAGTTAGTGTAAACTATCTCATTTGAATCTTAATAAAAAAAAGCGTTCGGTTACTTTTGAGAAAATTTCTTTACAGCGCGAGAAAGTTCAGCCATAGAGAAGGGCTTGACAAGATAGTCATACAACATCGTTGAATCGTATTCCTGCGGCGGCCTTTCGAGTCCGCTGATCGCAATCACTGGAATCTTGTTCAGGCGAGAATCTTGCTCCATATCTTTCAAAAGTTTCCAGCCGCTGTCACCTGGCATCATTATGTCGAGCAGAATCAAGTTCGGAAGTACGCTTGATGATGCTAGTTTTTGCTTTGTCTCCACAACGTTAGAAGCAGTTTCGACTTGGAATCCTTCTTTCTGAAGGGCCATCTTTACGATTTCGCGAATGGAGGGATCGTCGTCAACTACCAAGACTAAGGCCCCACTTCTTCGAGCAGCTTTTTCGGCTTCCCCTTGCTCTTTCACTGCTCTGAGAGTCATTATCCCTCCGTCGTGTTGTGATTCTTCATTTTTTTGAGTTTCTTCGTGCTGTTCAATAAATCCGAAGGAACCCCAGAAGGAAATTCTCACTTGGCTGCTGTTTCCGAAGAATCGATTGGAAAGGGTTGGGGCAAGTCTATCGTGAAGCTCGGGCTGCTCGCTGAGATCTACTAGCTCGACATCCACTGCCACGAGCTTCTCTTTCTCGTACTTCTCGTTTCCCCTATACCATCCGGGGATTATTGCGAATTGGGAGCCTGCCGCCGAGCCGTACACAACAAGGAGCCTCTGATTTCCAATCTCAATTGACTCGTGGGGTTGGTCGCCAAGTACGCATGTGACTAGTCTTTTCAAAATCGCGACTACATTCAATATAGCAGGATGTAGTTAAGCAGATTGGAAAAAGGCTCGATTCTGACAAGAAGGAAAGGAAGAAGGCTTCTCCTTTCTTTCCTCCTTTACTTCTGATTCAGGGAAAAGGAGGAGAATTTCCTCGCCGCTCCTTTCTCTTGAGGCAGTGGGTTCCCCAAAATTGAAAAGTAGAGAAGTCGTGATCAAAACACCTTGTCCGACCAGTCCGAGTCAAAATCTTCGCCTGAACTTCCAATCTACTCTGTGTTGGACTCGATCGACTTCTTTCAACACTTTTTGATCCTCGGCGAAGTAGGAACTGGGAAAAGCACAGTCGCGCCGATACACGAATTCGAGAAGGTTTGGAAAAGTGAGCGGGAGATCGTAATACGCGAGCCCTCGAGAGCGACGTGTAACGCACTCTATTATTCTCTCGTAGCCTTGTATCCCGATCTGAAGGACGATCTCGCGGTTATTACGAGAGATACGAGGATAAACGCAGAACTCGGTCGGATCAAAATTGTGACCGACGGTGTTCTTCTGAGGATGCTCGCTGAAAGCTCGGTGCGAGACGCTTCGATCTATTTTGACGAGAGTCATCAAATGACCTCTCAGCTCGAGCTTTGTATGTCCCTTGCACGGCGAGAGCTTGAGAAGCTCGGAAATCTCATCAGGATAATGAGTGCGACCATAGACCCAACCGAATTCCTTTCGTTCATGAAGGTGTCGAAGATCTATTCTGTTTCTGGAAGAAGATTCCCGGTTTCAATCGAAGTAGAGCCAGCGAAAGACTCCGAGGAGATGCTAGACAAACTCTACCTATACTTGTCCTCACAGGCCCCCAACACAAGCGAGTCTTGGCTTGTTTTCCTTCCAACCCGCAGGATGGTGGAGAAGTTTGCGAAAAGCTTTGGTGGTACGTTCATTCACGGAGGGCTGGACGGCTCCGAGATAAACAAAATACAGCAGAGGGCCGAGCTCGACAGGACGATCAAGATATTTGCTACTAACGTGATCGCATCGTCTGTAAACGTCTACGTCGACAATGTGTTGATATTCAACGAATCGATAGTGAGTAAGGATAGATTTGGTCAGAAATCACTCGAATATAGGGCGCTAGATAACAACTCCTTGCTCCAGATGATTGGAAGAGTCGGGCGTTTCAAGAAGGGAAGGGCCATCATACTGAGCGACACCACGATTCCGGGAAAGATCTCTCCTGAGCCAGTCAGAAAGGCCCTAGAGCACGAGACGCCATTTGATCTAGTGCTCTTGATGTCAAAATACGGTCTCAAATTCTCAGACCTTGAATTCATCTCAAAACTTAATGTGAAGGAAGTAAAATTTGCAGAAGACTGGTTGTTTGACATAGGCGCTATAGACCGGGTAAGTCACAAGGCGACTGCAAAGGGGATCTTGATGAGCGAGATTCCATACGAGCCAGATTTCGCGCACATGATATCAGAAGCAATCTTGAGGAGGGACATCGCAGTGGCTCGCTTCCTCCTAGCAGCAGGATCCTATGGAGATTCACTCAATCACTCTTACAGGTCTGAGATGGAGGGAGTGGCGCATGACTTCCTTCACTCCTTCGATAGGACAAGTGAGCTCAAGATCAAGGCAAGATTGTTGAAGCACTACTCTGAGGATAGAGAGGGGAGGTTCCTCTCGCAGCTGATTTCCAATGGGATCTACACTCGCTTTGTGGACGAGGCTTGGAAAAACTACGATGCAGCAATAGACGGATTGAATGATATACTAGCTGCTGAGAAAATGGGAAAAATAGAAGAGAAGATCACGCTTCCGAAGGAAGTATTGGCAGACCTGGAAACTCAAAAGATAGAGCCATACCTTTCCGACTGCTTGACCTTCGAGAAATATCATCTTAACCAAAAGAGGGATTTCGATCTCGCAGATTTTGAGATCAACGGGGATTTCTATGCTAGAAGCGTGATGATGAACTATAGGAAGATTCTCTTTGATGTCGTGACCTTGAATTAGGGCAATAGTGTATTTAGAGCACGACTCACAGCCAAAGCTTCTCCCCCTCGGGCAACGAAACACTTGTGATGAATCAGGAGAGAGCTCACAAAGAGAAAAAAAGGAGAAGATTAGGTAAATTCAATCGACTCTGAGCTCTTTTCCTTCTTCTTAGAACTTTCTCTATCAAGCTCTAGCAATCGGGCTCTCTCAAGCCGGTAATAATACCAGTCGTCGAGTCTTCGAGCTTTCATCTTCTTCTCGTAGAAGTTTATCGCGTTCTTGTTCCAAGTGAGAACTGCCCACTCCATCCTTCCACAGTTGTTTTTCAAGGCTTCCTTGACACACTTGATGAATAATGACTTTCCAACGCCCTTCCCACGATACCCTTCCTTGACAAATATGTCTTCAAGGTAGAGGGTTGGTCTTGCAAGAAATGAGGAGTAGGTGTAGAAATACAACGCATAGCCTAATGCCTTTCCCTCTCTTTTCCCTTCGCACTCGTAAGCGACAAAGGCTTTCAGTCTCCTTGAGTCAAAGATATCGTGAACTAGTCTCCTTCTGGCTTGGGAGGACGGAGGTTCTAGTCTTTCATAGTTCGCAAGATCCCGTATCAGATCAAGCAATTGCGGAGCGTCTCTCCTCCTTGCCTTTCTTACAACAATTGCTAGCTTCGTCAACTTATCCAAGATGAATTCCAAAAATTGCGCCTGATAAGATGTTCCCTAGGACTTTTTTTCTGCTTTGAAATTAACCGTTACAGGAAAAAGTAGGAAGAAAGGAAGAAATATTCAGCAGAAAGGCAAATCGATTTCAACTGAAAAGAAAAACATCGCCAATGCGAGTCAAAGGAAAAAACCCTCCACCAAGGAAATTAGGAAGAGACAGGAGGGGGAGAAAAAAAGCCTAAACGCAGTACGTGGAAAGCCGGGGCAATGCATCATACCATATCTGAGAACTAGAAATTCTGATATTTCACTCTATTGCAAGTTTTGATAGAGTTATGCAAGCTCAAGAAAACAAAAAGTATTGTTCCACGTGTCAGAAGGTGACTGAGTTCAGTCACGTCGCAAAGCCAGATGTCGAGCTGAAGCTTTGTAAAGAATGCGGTCATGTTGTGTCGATCTTGTACAAGGATAGCTAGGTTTCAGACAAATCCACAGTGAGAAAAGAATGAGTAATCAGTGATGAATCGACAAATAGACTCTTGCGAAGATAGCACTGTTGCTGAGTCCTCTCATACAAACCTAGTATGCTTGAATATTCTTCGACTAACTATAATTGTGCGAGGAAAACGTGGGATAGTGACGCATCATCAGAGAGGGAAAGGCGGGAGGGATTCAAACAAACAGACAAGGAATTATGGAAAAAAGATCAAGCAGTTGAATTCTTAATGTCTCACATTGATGATTGCGAGCAGGAAATCATGAAAAAATCCTTGAAGAATTTGCAATTCAATCCTCTATTTAGTTTTAAGCAATCGAAATATGATATACTTTCTCAAATAAACAAATCGATTTTTGAGGGTACACTATAGTGATGCATTTTTCTGTTTCAATTGCTTTTGAAGAAGTACATTATGGAGCCGGAATTAGCCGAGTATATAATGGTTATTTAAACAGCGGATCGAAGCAAAAATTGGAAAAACAGAGAGCAAATCTAGAGAGAGAGTAACTGTAGAGGAAGGAAGAAGAAAGAAGGAGCCTACGCTTGGCTCATCGGTGCACAAAGCTCTGCAAAGTTTTTTGCTTATGGGATACTCGCCCTCGAAAAAAAGGATGCAATTTTCTGGTGTGTATATGCGTAACGGACGTAAATTAAAGCGGCGGGAAATGATCATTTACAGCTTTTGAAGCTTGATCGAAAACGAGCTATCCTTCGCAAAACGTTAGAAATTCAACATCTCAGTTTTTCGTTACCGGACCAGGCAGCGCAAGCAAAAAGATTCTAGTCTTCCCCGCTCTCACGCTTTGAGCTGGAACTAATTCCCACCCTTGGGACTATCCACCTTTCAGACCATTTCCTCAAGGAGTCAATGACTGGTTTGAGCTCCATCCCCATCTCTGTGAGGGAATATTGAACAGAAAAAGGCTGAGTGGTCAACACCTCTCGCTTGACTATGCCCTGACTTTCGAGACTTTTGAGAGCTCTTGAGAGTGTCTTTGAATCAATCCCTTCGTGCAGAAGCTCGTTGAACCTCATGGGGCGATCGAGTAAGAATCTGATGATTATGAGTTTCTTTTCGTTCCCTACGATGCGGAGCGACTCGACGACAGGACAAAAGCGCGACGAGGAGGAAGATACAGAATCTTCTTTCGCTTCTAGGTCTTCGTGTGCTTGTTTGGCCTTTTCTTGCTTCGATACTTCCATCATCTGCGGAGAATAAGACACTTTTGCCATAAGATGACATCACGTCACCGAGCGTATATATGCTTGCTGATTGCAAGCAGATAGCATGTTGCAATTACTCTACCCGATATTGGCAAGTCAACTCACCTCGAATTTAGCAATCTTCGGATTACGAATCTTTGGTGGCTTTTCGATGGCTCTTCATGGTTATCCTAAACTTTTCGGCTCGAAGAGAGCCCAGATTCGTGAAATGATAAGAAAGGGAGGGATTCCAGGGCTCCTCTTTGACTTGGTTGGTATTCTTGAATTCGTGGGAGGAGTATTCCTCGTCTTCGGACTGCTGACGACCCTTGCCTCTGGGCTCTTAGCCTTGGAGATGATGGGGACAACTCTCCTTCATGTAATCAAGATGAGAAAGCCGCCGATAAACTCCAAGTTCATTGGTGGTTACGAGGTGGATGTCTTGTTTTTAGCGATCTACCTTGCCATCTTTTTACTCGGGCCCGGTGCTTTTTCAGTAGACTATTTCCTCTGAAGAAAGATTGATTTGTAGATGCAGGAGTAGCGGTTAGAGCTTGGCTGAAAGAATCGAGATCGGTCGCGAAAGAGAGACTCGGTCTACCTTCCGTATGGACTCGTCCATGAGACTTGGAGTGCCAACGTTGAGGGTGAAGGATCTTGATAGGGTTCTTTCATTCTACATAGACGGATTCAACCTTGAAGTCAAGAAGAAATATTACGACAAGGAAGATGGATTGAAAATTTGGGAGCTCGGATTCAGACGGAGTTCATCCGAGACTGCAAAGAGAGAACCCTTCACTCCCTCGACTTCTTCCCAGCTTTCAGACGGGCCACTCATCGCAATAAAGCATGATCCAAACGTAGAGCCTCGTCCAAGCAATTCTGCGGGGCTTTATCACTACGCGATCTTACTCCCTGATCGGAAGAGCCTAGCTTCGACTTATCTAGCTCTGGGAACATCTGATCATTCTGAGGTAATCTTCGACGGATTCGCTGATCACGGAATAAGCGAGGCGCTCTACCTCCATGACCCTGAGGGAAACGGCATCGAGATCTACTCGGACAAGCCGAAAGCCGAGTGGAGCGGTTTCCTAGCAGCGATGAGGAAAGACGCGGGTAGTTCACATATACTCTCCATAACCCGGCCCCTTGACATCGATTCTCTTTTGAAAGATTTGTCAAAAGAAGAGAGATCAAATCCAATCCCATTTCCCCGAGGAGGTAGAATCGGACACATTCACCTTAGCGTCACTGAACTTGAAAGGTCTGTCAGGTTTTACACTGAAAAGATCGGGCTTGACATTGTGGGCAACTTGAGAAGTGTCGGCGTTGCTTTCCTTTCTGTCGGAGGATATCACCACCACATCGGGTTGAACACTTGGGAGAGCCTGAACGGAGTCACGCATTTGCCAAGACATGCTGGTTTGGATTCCTTCAAGCTGATTCTACCATCTAGTCGGGCCTTTGAGGCACTTCTCGATCAATTCTCTATTTCTCAGACAAGCGATGTGGATTTTAGCATCTTGGACCCCGATGGTATTAAGATTCGAGTCGAGAATGCTTCTCCATGAGCGAATTTTGTAAGGAAGAGAAGGAAATACAATAGAAAGAGAGAAGGGCGAGAAGAAAAAGGCGGGGAAGAAAGAACGAACGAAAAAATCTGGCACTCCCAAAATGGAAAAAGCGATTCCTATCTTGTCGAGAAAGAAACACGAAGTGAGAGATACGAGGAAGATTGAGACCCTCAAAGGAGTTTCTCTTCTGATTTCTGGAGTTATTCTGTCGGTTGTTATTTTTGTATTTTCTATGTTCT
>CADDZS010000071.1 GCA_902812485.1 archaeon | reverse complement strand
TATTTTCTCTCTCTGTCTCCAAAAAGTTCCAGAGTTTCTGTATAGATCTCGCTGAACTGCCGGTTGCTGAACCGGCAATCCTTGAATCACTCCCCCCACCACTCCTTTTTTCTCCTTCTTTTCTTGCCATAATAGCCCGCAAGAGCAGGAGGCCGGTTGTCAACGTAGGTGGGAGAATACTTGCTCAAAGCATGTGGATACATTTGTGCTTTCCTTTCTCTTCTTCTCTTTTTTTGCAATTGCAAGAAAAATTCACATAGATGCTCAAAAATAACAGACCCCCAGGTGGTGAGAGGGTGGGAGAGTCCGAAAAGCCTCAAGGGAATTTACAGGCGAGCACTGATAGACGAAAATTCTTGAGGAAAACAGCCATCATTGCTGGAGGGGCGACGGTTGGCTCAATTGCTCTTTACGAAGTACTGCGACCACATGGGAAAATCTTTACTCCTTCACAAGCGACACTCGAGGCAGATGAAGTGGAAGCTTATGCCTATTTCGGCCCGAGCGGACAGATCATAATCCAACGAGACAACAATGGCAACATTTCCGGACTGACTTATGGCCCCTTGAATATTCAAGTCACAAGAGACTTGCGGGGTGCAGTTGCCTCTGTTGAGACATCTCTTTCAATATCGCTCGCACAATCCATAAGACAAATAGACACAATCAACAGGAATCCAGACGGAAGTATCTCGGGAGTGACTAGGCAACGTCCTTCGTAGTCGGCGAAGTAGATCTATCCCCAGCGGCGGTAAGCAAACTCGCGAGCCCCACAAAAGGGACTAGGTATGTCTTACTAGATTCTGTCAGGGATTCTTCATTCCTAAGCTCAAACAGCATAACTAACCCGGATGGCTCTCACGACGCAGGCCTTGGAGTCGTCGACAATGGGATTTTCTTTTACACCTCTGTTATTGATCCTGACACAGGAAATCCGAGACAGTTCCCGACAAAGTTCCTATGGCTTGGAAGTCCAAAGGGAACAAACGACACAAACGATGTTTTCTCGATTTACGCGGCCGATGTGAATCAAGCCGCTTTCTATCCAGGAGCTCCAGCTGGGGCTTGGCTTGAAAATCCGAGGCTCGTTCTTCATGTCAGTCAAGCGAAAAAGGACGTGATAAGCTGGTTTGACTCGAACTATCCGGGAGGAGCCTCAGGTGGAGTTGGGAGCGGAAACTCTGCAAGTAACTCTTCCTACGGGACGCTGATGGGAGAAGGGAGCGCAGTAGGCAACATCTCCGGAATGGACAGCATAGACGGACAATTTTGGCCGATCTACGACTATGTGGATAACTCGATTTTGCTTTACTTTTCAATAAAAACTCCGAATCTTAACACAAAATCAATTTATGCATACAAGATACGCGACACTGAAATGACTTCCCCGCTCTCCACATCTCAATTCCTCGGCGGGGTTTCGGGCATCCAGTACAGCAACACGACATCTTCTCACAGATTTGTGATAGTTTCCCCTGATCCTCTGGTGAGCTTTGCTAGAGTGCCAGGAAGGCAAAGTGCGGTTTTCGCATACGCCTTCGGGGTCTTTGACTTCTCTACTCCTGATCATGCCATCGGGCTCGGTGGAGGATACATACCCGACATACATGGACAGCCTCTCAACTGGGGGCAGAGCGGAGTCATCGTCGTTCCACCGAATGGACTCGGGCTCGACATGGGAGGTTTGAACAATGTCGATAAGCTCGGCTCTATAGTTCCGGTTGGAGATACTTACTCCGCAAGCTCCTACTGTGTTTTGTTCAACGCGACGAGCGTAAGAGACTCACGCTTGGGGTCGAACAGCGTTGTGATCGATGCTATGCAGGTAAGATGCGCCTTCCTCCATCTCAATGCGATTACACCGCATTTAGTCTACGGATATGAACCACTCATCGAGCTCACAGGAGTAGAATCTTTAGGGCATTGCAGGCCTCAGTACTCCACTCTTCCTGATGGCCTTCCGAAAATTGTTTACAACGATTTCCAGTTTGATCAGTCACTTAGAACAGTTTACGAATACGTTGATTCTTCCAAACTAAGACCCGAGAACCACAGACGCCTAATCTACACAAACGACCTAACTCCGAACCCATTTCTCGTGAAGACTTATGGAAAGAAGAAGGCCTTAATCATGCTGAGCCAAGGAAACCAGCCGACTACTAACAATCCCCAAAATCAGCCCATCTTTATTGAAGTGAGTGGAGTTTATGGAAACATGGACGCGAGCACTGGATATTATTTCGGGACTGTTTTCAACGAAGGGACGCTGTATCTCTTAGGTCAACTCCCGCAGTATTCACTTGATGGGGCACAAAATTCAGGAACTACGACTCCAGTGGTCGCGCTCTTCGAGATTGAGGATCTCGCCCCCTATATCAGGATAAAGGGCTATGGAAATCAAACTTTCAACTATGCGTTAGTGGAGCTGCGAGACGAGTAAGATGAAATTCAACGAGATCCCTCCCTTCAAGGTTCACTATCTCACAATCAACGGCAAGTACGTCACGCCTAACACTCTTCCAGGCTATTCTTCATCTGTGATAACTGGAGCCCTGACAGGGACAATAGCCACAGATCCGGTGGTAACTCAGTCGCAGAAAGAGCTCGCCATCAACATAACTGTGCAGTCTGTATCAGGAACATCGCCCACTCTAGACGTATACCTTGACGTTCTCGATCCGATCGAACCCCAGAACTCGAACCTAGTAGTCGGTCAGAACGCCCCTGTTGCGTCGGTCGATCTTGACTCTTCTCAGATAACTTCGGCTCAGTCGAACATGAGAGCAGTGATCGCAAACGGCCAGCTTATGGTTTGGCAGGGGAACTCTGCCACTAATCTAGGAGCTTTCAATGTCCCCATGAGATGGCAGCTTAGATTCGTTATAGGAGGGCTGTCGCCCTCATTTGGTATAATAGCGACTTTTGAAGCAAGACCCTGACTCGTCTCGAGAACAGTATTGCTCTAACACTCTTTTTTTCACCTTCCACAAATAAACTCAGGTCAAGTAGTGGGAAATTGCTAAAGACGACCCAGAAGGAAATAATCGAGCGCCTCGAATCCATCTTCGAGAAGCGCTTCGTCAGCCTTCTGCTCCTCTTTTGCTCGGTAGGAGCGATCATAGGCTCTTTGTTTTTCACTGGCGGAAGTTTCTTTGAAAACAGTGATCTCTTTCAGGACATCGATTTGGTAAAGATAGCCCTCGCCGCAAATGGCATTTCACCTTACAGCGAGCTCTCTCACTTTGCGCTGTACCCTCCGCTCTACTTCTACCTCTGGAGCATCCCGTACAAGACGTTTGTCTTCGCCTTCCAGAACCCCTCCAACCCAGAGGTTTTCTTTGCAATTCGGGCGCTTTCGACGATGCTGCTCGCCTTGAGCGCATATTTGATTTACAGGAACCTGCGAGTCCAAGGCTTCTCGAAGAACAAGGCGATTTCATGCGGCTCGATATTTCTCATTTGCTCGCTCACAGCCCTTCTCATTCTCGTCGGTGATTCATTCGGACTCTTCTTCCTTGCTCTCGGATGCCTAATGTTCGCAGTGCGAAGGGACATTGTTGGACTCGGCTTTGTTTCTCTTGCGATAGCATTCAAGGTCCACCCGCTAGTCGGTGCCCTCCTTCTACTCGTCTCGCTTCTCAGCGTGTCGAAGACTCGGTTTGCAAGAGCTGCAATACTCTTTTCAGGCATGATGCTCATCTTCGTCGTGATACCCGTCCTCGAGATACCTGACGCCTGGAACACATTCGTCTTCCTCCACGCGACTGACGTTCAGACCTACACATTCAACATATTCGCGGGCTCCATGGATTTCCTGATCGATGTCTTCCCTCCAGCCTCGACGGCTTTGATCAAGGAGCTCATCGACTATGTCTGGGTTGGTTTTGCGGTTTCTGGGGCACTCGCCCTCTGCTATGTCGTTTTCAGAAGCAAGACCCTCAAGTATGCTAGGCCGCTAGATCTTCTCGCACTTGGGGGGCTTGCGTGGCTCATACTCCTCAAGCAGACTCTCCCCCATTACTTTCTCTGGGCTCTAATCCCGCTTCTCTCGGCTGGGAGGCTCAGAAGCACCTTCTATCTTCTCGGGGGCGAGCTAGGTGGAGTCTCGCTCTTCGGTCTCGCCCACGCCTTCTCGACAGGGTTCTTTAGCTACCCCATAAATTACAGCCAAGTTCCGAGCTTCTACTCTGCCATCTCCTTTCTCGCAGGAGGAATCATCTTCTTCGTGTTCGACCTTCTTGCAATGAGACAGCTCGTTCTCGACATTAGGAATGAAAAGGCTCAAGCGATCGCAGTTGAAGAAGAAACACCAAGCGCTGCAAGGATATAACTTGACCCCAAGAGAAGAAGAGGAAGAAAGAGAGCTCGTGCTGTCCCCCTCTAGTTTTGGAGGGGGGAGAGAGAAAATCGATCAGCCAGTTTCTTGAGATTTTCATATGAGAGAATTCGATCAGCCAGATGAACTCACTACTCGCGTGGATCAAAACAAAGGACAAGAATAACAGGGCATTTCGTTTCTTTGCTGTGTTTGGCTTTCTCAATTTCGTAACTTTCCTAGTCTCCTCGTATCTCGGAGAGTCCTTCCAGTCTCAGGGGGAGAACAAGATTGACTTCCTAGTTTTCTACAGGGCATGGCACTATCTCCTCACCGATCCCGCCCTAGTCTACGCGCAAATTCCAAACGCAGGCCCCACTTGCACAAACGATTTCTCATGGTGCACTGGGTACAACTACGGGAACAGCTTCCCCTTCACTTTAGCCTTCTCTCCGCTTTCTCTCCTTAACGCCGAAGCCGCAGGGTGGATATTCAGGAGTGTCTCATTTCTCAGTGTAGTTGCAAGCGCCTACTTGGTTTACAAGATGTTCAGCAAATCATGGAAGATCAGCTCAATCCTTGCAATTATAATCTTCTTCGAGCCGCTGCCGCGGTTCGCATTCAACCCAAGCGATCCTTTCAAATATCTAGACTTTCTTCCTCCGTCGGTATACATTGCGAACTACTGGGCAGGCCAATCGGATGCGATCATCCTATTCCTCTTCACCCTTTCTCTTTACTTTCTCTCGAAGGACAAGATTTTTCTCTCTTGTTTAGCTTACGCCCTCTCCTTTGTAAAGCCGGAGCCGATCGTCCTCCTTCCGGTCTACGCCGCAGTTGTCACGTTCCACTTCAAGGAAAGAAGGGAAAGTCACTATGCATTGGAGGCTATGCTCACCCTTCTCTACATAGCAGGCTTAGTCTTGCTGTTGAATGCCGCCATAATCTTGTATCCTCCTTGGCTTTCAGGCTACATTTCTCTCGTTCAGTACAGAGACGGAGCTTCGATCGCCCTAAACGCCCTAATTTCTCTCCACGAGTTCGTTTGGCTCTATCCCATTCCATTAATCTCGTTTGCGTATATGTGGCAAAGACTCAGAAAACCCTCATCCGGCAAGACTAGCACGCAAGGAGAAATCGGAGCTCACATCCCTCCTATGACAACAAGACAATTCGAACAAGAAGAAGAAATTGAGAGAGATAAATGGAACACAAAAATAGGGGGATCTCAAGGTTCAAGATCATGTTTCATCCCCCCTTCCCTAGAAAAAGAAGTTTAATTAACACGGAAATAGAGACTGGAGATGCGCTGAGAAGGTTATCATGAAGAACGACGATCACGATGATGGTGGTGACGGCCAACTCCAAGATGGATCTTCGGCGACTACAAGGGAGCTCCTGAAGAGGTACTACGAGGAGCTTGGCAAGAAATCTGCCAGATGGGGAGATCTGCTCTCTGAGAATTTTCTGCTTACCGGGACTGTGCCTAAGGAGAGCCGGGGAAGAGAGGCGTACGTGAACAACAATTTCTTCAAGCTAGTGAGAAGTTTGAGAGTAAAGGAGCTGATCGTGGACGGCGAGAAGGCCTGCGCTCTTGTGAACTATGATCTTATCTCACCCAAGGGGAACCCCTTCTCATCTGATGTGGCAGAGATATGGAAAGCTAAGGACGGAAAACTTGATTCAGTTGCGATCTACTTTGATACATCAGCTTTCACAGCTTTCATGAACAAGTGAGCTTCGCAAGTTCATGTGAGATCTGTGGCTGAGATGCCCTTCAAATCAAGAAAAAATGTTTGCTTGCTTGAGATAGAGAATCAGAGAGAGAGGAAAGAGCCGACAAAATCCGCTTAGAGGGCTAAGAAAGCGCAGAGATATAATATATATGAAGATTGCATGCTTGATAATTTTCTAGTGCTTTTTCTCCCTGGCCGCGTTTCTTCTCCTTCTTTCACTCGCCTTCTCGAACAAAAAGGAATAGAATAAATACGAATCATTTTTGTCTTTAGTGCAGTTTGCGTCTTGCAACCTATTCCACTCGTCCTTCAGTTCGACGCGCCGATATACCTAGCGGCAATCTGTTGGCTGTTTCTTTATGCAATAAGGTATTACATCTTCACGCCCATTGCGCTCTCAATACCAAGAAGGATTGCTTCATCAAAAGAAGCTATGCTCAATCCTGATATCGACCCTTTCGTGAGCATTGTCCTACCACTTTACAATGAAAGAAATGTGGTCGATCGACTGCTTTCAGCATGCACATCTCTTGGATACCCCGACTACGAAGTCATAGTGGTCGATGACTCGACCGACGATACAACTCAGAAACTCGAGAAATGGAAGAGCCGCCCACATGTCAAAGTGATTCACAGGCAAAAGCGAGAAGGTTGGAAGGGCGGTGCGCTCAACACAGGAATAAGCAATGCTGATCCTAGAAGCACGCACGTGCTAGTCTTCGACGCTGACTTTGTCCCCACGCCGGGGTTGATCGAGCGCTTCCTTCTTCATTTTGAAAATCCTTCGGTTCAAATCGTGCAGGGCTATCAAAAGCACGATCTTAACGCTGACGAGAATTGGGTAACAAAGGCTATCAGGATTTTACATTCAACAACCTACAAGGTGGAACTTGAGGCTAGATCGAAACTGGGAATGTTCGTCCCAGTGATGGGTAGCGTATTCATGGCTCGCACAGAAGTTCTGAAAAAGATCAAATTCGACGCTGATATAACCGAAGACTACAATCTCACCTTGCGTCTTTACCTCAAAGGGTACAAGGTGGTTTACGACTCCGGACTTGTTGCCTCGGGGGAGTGTCCATCGTCTGTTGCGAGGGTTCTGAAGCAGATAGGAAGATGGGCCGAGGGCACGACAAGAAACACAAAGCAATATTTCTGGAAGATTGTAAAAAGCAAGCAGCTCTCAATCAGACAGAAGTTCGACTTTGTTCTGACTGGTTTCTCTTATCTCAATGGAGTTCTTCTTCTGCTTGCAACTGTGATTGGTATCACGAATCTCTTTCTTTTGAAATTTGATTTGTATTATCCTCCACTTTGGATTGCAACAAATCTCACCACGATAGCGATTCCCTCCGCAGTTATTGTTCAGGCGGTTGGGCTCTACAGAGATAATGCCAAGGCTAAGCTTCGCACTCTTCCATACTCAGTGCTAATGTCATACATACTTGTCCCGGTTACTGCTTACTATTCCTTGAGGGGCCTGCTACGTGAGCAGAAATGGTTCCACAGGACCTTCAAGACGGGCAAAATCGTGCAACGCTTTTCCTACGTGCAAGGAGCGTTTAGATCCTTTGCTCACCAAACAGCAGACGATCAAGAAGTATCGGCATTTTTTACTAACAAACTTCCTGAAATGCCGGCAGAATAGCTTTCGCAGAGTGAGGAAGAAAGCGAAGGATAATAAGAAATGATACTCTCCATTTCAACTTTTTAGAGATAAAACAGCAAAGCTTAGTCTTCCTTCTATTACCTTCAGCAAACTCTCTCCTCTTGCCAAGACTGTGTGAGGAAAGAGAACATGTAATTTTTCGAAAGAATTCAAGGCAAAGAGAGTGCAAGAAAAAAATAACTTAATGAGTAAAGAAACCACTTAGTCCAGATCCATGACAGTCGAAATAAAATCAGTCAAACTCGAAGTCCCAGAAGGGATAAACCTCATACTCGGTCAGGCTCATTTCATAAAGACGACGGAAGACATTTACGAGGCGCTAGTAGGCTCAGTCCCAAACGCCAAATTTGGCTTTGCTTTCTGCGAATCCTCCGGTCAAAGGCTCGTGAGGCATGAGGGCACAGATCCTGAGCTAAGAAAGCTCGCCTCCGAGAGGATCCTTGAAATAGGGGCCGGTCACTCCTTTCTCATCCTTCTTCGCGACATCTACCCAATCAACGTTCTGAATGCGATAAAGAACGTCCCTGAAGTCTGCACGATTTATTGCGCAACTGCGAATCCAGTTCAAGTCATAATAGCCGAAACGGATCAGGGAAGGGGGATAATCGGGGTGGTCGACGGCTTCCCACCAAAGGGAATCGAGCAGGAAAAGGAAATCTCCGAGAGGCGCTCCTTTCTAAGGTCTATCGGGTACAAGCTCTCTTCTTCCTCCTAGCTTTTTTGCGTGAGCGGGACCGAAAGAGGCGTGTGAGAGAGACAGACGAGATCGCCTATGGTAAAGTATATCACATCCGACATACTTATATGCATACTTTGCGTAACTCTTCATCTCACCCTGAAGAGGTCAGAGGAAGACTCGCAACAGGAGCTAAAAACCCAGCCTTGATGTCAAAAGCAGTCGAAACTGCAAGAAAACGTGATCAGGCGGAGCAAAATTCTCCCGAGCATGAACATTCCCTACTAGGGAAACCGCAAGGGGCTCCGAGGGGTCTTCTCATCTACTATATCTTGTTCAGACTATCTCAGAAGCCTGCTCATGGATACGAGATACTTCAGGACATTGAAAGCAAGACCGAGGGTGCATGGAGGCCGGGGCCTGGGTCTGTATACCCCATCTTCAAGAAACTCCTGCGCTACGGTTACATCAGGGCTGATAGAGCTTCAAGGAAACAATACCTTGGAGAGACTTCCCAGCGAGTTTACAGGATAACCGAGAAGGGAGAGGAATACCTTCGGGAGGCAAAGGGAATGTTCGCCAACATGAGCCAGAGATGGATGGCAATGAGGCGAATTTTCATAGACTGCTTGGGGGCGGAACATCTCTCAAAATTCTTCGTTGACGGCTCAAGGCTCGGCTTCCAAATGGCTCAAGAGACTTTCAAGGCAAAACTCGATGAAATTCCAAAGAGCGAAGCTGCGTATATGTTGAAGGAATATGCCCTAATATTGGAAAGGCAACTTGACTGGGCTCGTGAAACTCTCAATGAGCTTCAGCATCCTCATCATCACGAATCAGCAAGGAAAGGAGTCGTCTGAAGGAAAACAAACAAAGAAAACAATAGAGTGAAAAATGAAGAAAGTGAGAAGGGAAAATGACAGCACAACAACAGCAACAAGCAAAAGAAGAGATTTCAGTGATGGAGGAGGAAGAAGAAGAAGCAGGATCTTTATCTTCTCAATACATAATCAGCGTGAAAGATCTTTCAAAGACTTACGACGGCAAGATCAAGGCAGTGGACAACGTCTCCTTCAACGTGAAGGAGGGAGAAATCTTTGGTTTCCTCGGCCCAAACGGAGCAGGAAAGAGCACCACAATAAACATGCTCACGACACTCATCAGGCCGACTTCAGGGAGTGCTGTGATTTGCGGTTACGACATTTACAAACATGCAACTGAAGTGAGGCGAAGCGTGGGAGTCGTCCCGCAGGAGTACACGGCCGACGAGGATCTCACTGGACTTGAGAACATACTCCTCTGCGCAGATCTTTACGGAATACCCAGAAGCAATTCAAAAGCTCACGCTCAGGAGCTCTTGAAACTTGTCGAACTTGAGGATGCTGCAAACAGGAAGGTGAGCACATACTCCGGCGGGATGAGAAGGAGGCTCGAGCTAGCTTGTGGACTAATCAACTATCCGAAGCTTCTATTTCTAGACGAGCCAACTTTGGGGCTCGATGTTCAAACTCGCGCGGCGGTTTGGAACTACATCAGGATGCTCAAGGAAGAGTATCATATGACCCTCTTTCTCACAACTCACTACATGGAGGAAGCAGACTCGTTGTGTGATAGAATCGCGATAATCGATCACGGGCACATCGTCCGGATTGGGACTCCGGATCAGCTCAAGGCGAGCGTCGGCGGAGACGTGATAGTCGTCGGTGTGAAAGAGTCTGAACCAGACATATCTTCCGAGATTGCAAACATCAGGCTTGTGAAAGACGTAAAGAAGAGAGGGAATGACTACAGGATCAAGGCTGAGATGGGAGAAGAAGTAGCCCCAGAGATCATAGATCTCATACGATCCAAGGGTCTACATGTGACAAAGATTTCTCTCACAAAGCCAACCTTAGACGAGGCCTATCTTGAATTTACTGGGAAGACCCTAAGAGAGGAAGAGACGAGCAGGATGCAAATGTTCAGCCAGCGAGTTACGATGATGCGGGCAAGGCGCTGAGAATCAACAAAAAGGAAGAGGAGGAGTCCTTTCGATTATTGTTTTTGAGGAGGATTGAGTAGTAAACATGGCTGAAGAAATCAGAGCAACCGCGTCGCCGCAAGCTTCGACGGCGCAACAAAAGCAAGAAGAAAGAGAAGGGGAAGGGAGACAACAGCTTACCGAGGTAAGGCGCGCAAAGGAATCGATAGAACAGGAGAAGGCGTTCAGGGCGGCTCCGAAACTCAACACGAGTCCGCTGCACGGCCTATGGGCTCTCACAAACAGAGACTTGAAAAAATGGTACAAGAACCCGATTCAACTCTTCATTTCGCTAATCCAGCCAGTTGTCTGGCTTGCGCTCTTCGGAAAGGCCCTCAACTTTGGCTCTTTCATCGCGAGCGCCCCTGGAGGGGCTAGCGTCGCAAACGCAATAATGATTCAAACTTTTGGAGTGTCGAGCTACTTTTCCTATCTCGCAGCTGGCATGCTCGCGTTCATAATACTCTTCACTGCTGCTTTCAGCGGCATGTCAGTCGTCTTCGATAGGAGATTCGGCTTTCTCAACAAGGCGCTTAGTACTCCAGTGGGGCGCGGGGCAGTCGTCACAGGGAAGGTTCTCCAGAGCGTCATAAGATCTCTGATTCAGGCTGGGATTGTGCTTGGAATCGCAGTCGCTCTCGGGATGGACACAAGCCACATGAGTGCGATCGGGATAGCTGGAGCCTTCACAATACTCTTTCTCATGTCTTTCGGTCTCTCCTCTCTATTCGTGATGCTCGCGCTGAGATCGAGCGACTGGCAGACCCAGATGGCAATAATCAATTTGCTCAACCTACCATTGCTCTTCGCGAGCAACGCACTTCTCCCCGTGAAGCTCATGCCTACTTGGCTTCAGGGAGTCGTTAAAGTGAACCCGGTGAGCTACGCCAACGACGCGACTCGCCAGCTTCTCTTGGGCGCGACGGCGGCAAATCCACTGTGGATGGATTTTGGAGTGCTCGTCCTGTTCGCTGGGATACTCTCAGTGCTAGGAATTGTGCTCTCCTGGAAGCTACTTTCAAAGTAGGTTTGCAGGGAAATGCCCTAAGTTAGAAGAAGAAGAACAAGAAAAGGGAAAGGAAGCGATCCGTTTCTTCTCTTATCCTGGTCCTCCTCCCCTTTTCCCCGAGTCTATTTTCTTTCGAAACACAAAAAAAGAAGCAAAATATTTAGAGGTGAAACCAAGACACATGCCTTCGCTAGAAGCGGTAAAGCTCACTAAGAAGTACGGTGATTTCACCGCTCTCTCAGATCTCAACCTGAAGATCGAAGGAGTGAAGTGCGTTGGATATCTCGGCCCGAACGGTGCAGGGAAGACAACGACACTCAAGATATTCACTGACATGATCAGGGCAACTTCTGGAGAAGCTCTAATCAATGGTCACTCTGTGCACCGAGAAAAGAGGGCTGCTCTTGCGCGGGTAGGCTCCCTGATTGAGAGCCCTGAAATCTATCCATCCTTCACTCCGAGGGAGGCTCTTGGAATGATAGCAGAGATAAGGGGAGTTCCACGATCCGAGAGAAAGCAAAAGATCGAAGACGCCGTCTCTGAAGTGAAAATGGAGGAGTGGATCGACAAAAGAGTAGGAAAATTCTCGAAGGGGATGAAGCAGAGGATAAACATCGCAGCTGCACTCCTCTCAGATCCAGACGTAGTGATACTTGACGAGCCGACTACAGGGCTCGATCCTAGAGGAATGGCTGAGGTTAGGGACATTGTCAAATCACTTAAGAAGAGAGACAGACTAATCTTCATGAGTTCCCATCTCCTCCCAGAAGTCTCTGACGTGTGCGACGAAGTCGCGATGATCGATCATGGAAAGCTCCTAGTGTACGACACGCTTGCAAATGTTACTTCCAAATTCTCCGGTTCCGGAGCGAATGCAAACGTCGTCGAGGCTGGCTTCTCAAGGGAAGTCGATGGGGTTTCTACCATAAAGGCGATCGAATCTCTTCCAAACGTCCTAGCAGTTGATAGAATCGATTCGAAGAATCTTCGACTCACGATCAAGGCGGGAATCGAAGTTCAAGAACAGGTCCTTTCTGATCTGGCAGCTCTGAGGCTGGGCCTTGTGAGTTTTAGACCCTCGTCTTCTGCGTTGGAAAGCACTTACCTCAACCTGATCAAGGACACACTGTAATAAGCAAAGGCAAGAAAGAATGAATGAAGGAAGGAAGGAAGGAAGGAACAAAAGAGGTGGAGCTCGCTGTGTCAGTAAGCAGGAAAACTGAGTTGTCAGGAGGAGGAGAAGAAGAAGAAAGAAGCTCTCTTCCCACTAGCTTCGAGCAAATCGGAGTAATTACAAAGTATGAGATTCTAAATTATTTCAGATCGCGCAGGTTCTTCATCCTGCTGACTATTGCTCTCGTGATCGGAGCTACTCTAACCGGTATAATCGGATACTATCGGCCATCGAGCTTCCTCTCTTCTGCTCTTTCATTCTACTCCCAGTGGTGGGGGATGTCGGTTACTTTTGTAATCATACTCTCAGGAGTATTTTTTGGTGGAGACGCCATCTCGGGAGAATTTCAAAACAAGACAGGATACTTTCTCGTCGGAAATCCAATCCGCAGATCTACGATCTACGTCGGGAAGTGGCTAGCAGCTCTCTGCGCTTCTCTCATTGTCTTTGGAGTCTTCACTGCGATGACGCTCGGGAACGCGATCTATTACTTTGGAACAAGCGTGCCCTATCAATTCTGGGAATCTTTTCTCTTTTCTATAATCTACATCATCTCTGTCTTGGGATTCACTTTCTTCTTTAGCTGCGTCTTCAAGAGTAGCTCAATGTCGATTCTCGTCACGATAGTCCTGCTCCTCTTCGGGTTCTCGATAATTCAGGACATCGTGGCGAACGTGGCTCAGATAGAACCTTGGTTTCTCATCACATACGGTGCACAGATAATCGGAAACGTCCTCTCCGATCCGTATCCGAGCCACAAGACGACCATGCATATTGGAAGGAACGGCACAGGGCCAACTTTCACTGTCTACAATGCAACGATACCCGAAGGGATTGCGATACTTCTTGTTTATTTCGCCATCACTGCGATTCTCGGGCTCGTACTCTTTGAGAGGAAGGAGTTCACCTGATAGCGGTCGCGGTAAGAGTAAAAAAGTGAAGTATCTAG
>CADDZS010000070.1 GCA_902812485.1 archaeon | reverse complement strand
TCAGAAATTCGGATCCGAAGTTTTCTAATAGAACTTGTGGACTCTGGCTACTAATTGTAAATTTATTTTCTCAGAGGAATTCCCATTTCATACCCGATCGGCTCTAGCATCTTTTTTTCATTCCATCAGGTTCAGATTAGTAAATATGCAAGCACTATAACAATTGCGCTTCTTGTGCGTGGAGAAAATTCGGAGGAGTCTCTGTCTTCTAAGCAAATTTCGAGCTCTTGACCCCCAGCTCTCACCAACAAAAAAGAAAGAGCCGAGTGCAACCCACTTTGGGGTCGCAAAAAGACTTGACAACGAGTCGAACTGCTTTTCTTAGAACCCTCGAAATTTCAGGCGTCTACCCTCTCTGAACTTCACACTTTCAAAGTGTAAATTTCGGTTTGCTCAGAATCAGGTAAGAGATGTCGGTGAATAATTCTTGTGTTCTGCTCCTGCTTATCCCACGAGATGAAATCTATATTCAATGAATTTTGGCAAGCTGTAAAAACTGCCCTAAAACGCAAATCTAACTGAAGAAGCGGAAGAAGAAAGAATCAATATTGAAAGCATCTTCACGATGGACTGTACAGGTTCCTGAAAGTGTCGTCTATCTTCTTTTTCTTCTCTTGAAGCGACTGGCTCTGAGATCCTGTCGTGGGAGTGAGGTTTATTATTTTCCAGTTCGAGTTTGGCTTGAGATGAGGAAGAAAATCCGAAACCACAACATTGGCGAAATAGTTCAAGATTATCTCCATGGGACAGTCGCTTGTAACTGTATAAGAAGGAAAATCGATACTGAATAGAAACTTCGATATGGCATAGACGAGTTGTATCCTCTCAAAGAACCCTCTCTTGTAGACTATGTAGACTTTAGAATCCGAGCTTTCAGTGAGGTATGAAACTAGTTTTCTCGCGGATTCCTCAGGCACGACTGATCTCATAATTTGGAGATCTTTGTCTTCGACCACCTTGGAATCTTGTTGGCTGTCCCAAGAAAGTGTTACGCTCTCCATCTTGCCAACTGGTATTCCGTTCTTCTCTTCGAAGGAAGCAAGTGCCGAGTCGACATCACGCAAGAGCAGGCCACTTGAAATCATTTCTTTCGGAATCGAAGCTATGTGACATACTTGACCATCGCGCCCTAAATCGTCGAGCTTCGGTCTTCTAAATATTCTAGAAAGATACACTCTTTGTGAGCCGAAAGGTGCGTTTATGACACGCGACTCGTAAGCATAATCCGAATAAAGATTCTCATCAAAGGGAACGAACCAGTCTTTGGTAGCTTCATTGAATTCTTCTTCGACGGCTCCTCCTGACTTTGCCCTAATTGAATAGCCCCTAAGAGGCACAGGTGCGTATATCAGGTGTTCGATAGCTTCTGTCCTGATCAAGTGTGTGCAATCATCCGCCAAGTCCGGCGACCGTTTCTGCTTGTCCATCCTCCATTCGATCTGGAGATTTTTTCGCCACCTGGCCCAAGTATTTTATGAATTCCATGTACTCAGTATCCGAGTAATTGAGCTCATGCGATACGCCTTCGGATTTGAGAGTAGGAATCGGCATACCGTCTTCGCTCAACTCTGTTTTTACATGGCTGAAAAAGAAGCGGGCTTTGTCAAAATCAACGTTGATTAGTTTTGCTCCACGAATTAGGGCAAGGGTATGGCCAAAAAACTTGTCCATGAGAGTAGTACCATAGGCAGCCCGCTCCTTTGAATCGTTGTCTCTGAACAAGTTTGCAAGCCCTCTTCCACCCCTTGAGGCCACTACCGCGTATTGCGGAGAAAGTCCTATTGCTTGAAGTATCTTTGAGTCGATCAGATCAAATTTTGTGATAACAAATGCGGGGTAGAGCTTCGTCTCTGTCTTGGATTGTCTTGCCTTTACTGATTTGTATGTGCCAACTAGAGAAATGAGAGTCGCCATGACAGTGTCGTAGTCGAGCATGTCTTGGTATCTTTTGGATCTTACTTCCGTCGTGATTTTGCTTCCGTCTATAAGAAAGACCAAAACGTGACAGTCAAGAATTGTTCGAAGGTTAGAGGGTAGATCCTCGACTAGATCAATGTCAGACCCTGTTCCACTCAAACTCTTGGAGATCTGTTTGATTATCTGAACGTCTTCCCCTGATATGTCGTAAATGCTGAAAGTCATAACATCCCAAGGTTTTCTTCCAAGAACTTCAAGCTCGCTGAATCTTTTCCTAAATCCGAAGGAGAACTTGTACTGAGAAAGGGTCCCCTTCAAGGTTGCCGATGGCCACGTTCCCATCTTGAGGGAGGACATAATGTCTCCGACTTTTCTTGTGAATGCAGGAGACGTGAAGTATCTAAATTCATCAGGCTTGGCATTAGTGTAACTCGTGGCGGTGGTCGCAAGAAGACTCACGAAGACGGATTTCCCACTCCCTCTATCCCCAACTATTCCAACTGGCATTTTTTCCTAATCGCATCCCTTACCCCAAATTCATTCTTTTGCATTTTCTTGCCATTTTCAATCCCTACAGCGGGTGGAAAGAAATTACATCCAGAGCGGTCGAAAGGTCATACATTAAGGTTCTCGGCCCTTTCCTCCTCTTTTGGGGGTAGCTCTCCTTCTCAGGAAGAGGAAAAATAATAATGTGTCCTCTTTTAATGCAGTTTTTCTCACTCCTTCGCCTCATTTCTCGTTCACTTCAATTTTTTGTGGCTAATTTTCTTTCAAAAGTGAATATCTCACTGCTTCTGGGCGACCTGATTCTTCTCCGAGTATCAACTCTCTTCTCACAACAGTGTAATTTCCCCTGGAGTCCTGAAAGCGGTAGTCCTTTGGCTTGAAGGAAGGCTGTTTCCTAAGTTGGGCTCTTTTGGAGGACTTCTCTCCCCTGAGCTCTGGTTTTTCACCTACCTCAATGGGAACGTCCAATATCTTGAGCACTTCGTCTGCATTTTGAACATCGCTACTTGCTATCGAGTACTCCACTTCTCCCCTTTCCCTCAGACCCACGATAATCTCGGCTGCACGGAAAGTGAATTTATCATCCCCGACGAGCTGAGAAAGCTGCTTCATCCCTAGTTTCTTTGATTCGAAGATGGCGATGAGGAGGTTCCTGTAGCCTTGTTGTGAGTAGTTTACTTGGACATCTGACATGTTCCCAAAATTTATCTTGGAATACTTTCCTCCCTCGAGGAGCTCTGTCCAAGTTTCGACACTTGTGGATTCAAGAAGAGGTAAAATCTCGAGTGCGGGTTTTGATGTTTCCATTTCTTCTTTGGTAACTCGCTCACCGGTTTGAATTTCCTCTGCCTTTGAAAGTGAAATGTTGTCTTGCAAAACGGACACTTGTATCCCTTCCTCAGCTCCAAGATCCCGCGTGCTTAGAAGTATCGTTTTCGTATTGTTCTCCAAGTCCACGTATTCGATTTCTGCATGGTCTATAAGGACCGTGTTGCTTTCTGGGATTCTCACATCGAATTCACCAACCTCAAACTGTTGTGACTTGAGAATCGGAATCGTTCGGCTAAGTGCGCCCCGCACTAGAGCCACTGTTGGTGAGGGAAATATTCTCAGTCTCACATTTCTTGCATCACCTTCTCCGGAATTCCTAAGGGTATATTCAACTCTGGTTTCCGCCCCTCGAGAGATTGCTTTCGGATAATTGACAGACAAACCAATCTTTGGCTGAGGGGTGATCACTTCGATCTGCAAGCTTCCGATGTTTTTCGAATATCTCTTACCTTCGACATCCGAATACTCAAGTGTGAGATTTGGGGCACTCACAAGACCACTCTTTAACGGAAGAATTACGAGTGGTATCTCGATGTTTGCCTGAGGAGGTACTTCGAGCCCTTCTGGAATGCCCTGAATCATTCGGATGGATGAAATGAGCGACTCGAATCCTGATATTCTAATGCCTTTAGCCGATCCCTTCCCAGTATTCCGAATCTGAGCCAAGATCGAATATTCCTTACCCAGTGAAACATTTGCGACAGTCTGTGCAAGTTTGATTTCGAGGTCAGGAGGCTGGGTGTGAACCGCGATTAGGGCATCTTGACTCTTCTCGATCACAACTTCTCCCTGTTTAGCCCTAAGCTTGAGTGTAATCCTTTGCCCTCCCGGTGACACGGAGCGCAGCTTAACTAGATCTGTGTAACCGTCCTCGCTTTGAGGAATTAGTCCAATCGTCGAGGAGGGGCTCTCAAGTATTACAAGCCCAGAAGACACCTCAGCGAGTAACTGGGCCTCTCTCAGCTCCTTGTCTGTAATCACTTTTATCCCCACATCAAATTCCTCGCCGGCGATGATTTCCTTTGTCGCCTTGACTTCCACTACCATCGACACCCTTGCGGCAGTGGATGATAGAAGTCTCTCAATCGACTGTCTTGGTACCGAGGGATTGAGCTCTCCGAATCGAAGGACAAGCTCCTTTGCTAATGAGGGGTTCATTCGAAGGCGAGCAGACAAATCTGCTAGCCTTCCATCAGATGAGAGAGCCGAACGGACAGCTTCGAAATCAGAGTTATCGAATTTGACTATTGTTCTGCTGTCAATCAATCTGTCCGCTACTCCTTGCCTCAGAAGCTCTTCGCAAAGACCCATAACATAGTCGAGAGGAAGGTTTTCTTGCGCTGAAAACGCACTAATGTCTAATAGCTTGACCATGTGCGCAGACCGAAAAAGAGCATCGTAAGGCTTTAAAAAAGATCCCATGTCAAAAACCTTGCGAAAAAGTTCCTATTTCGCAATCTGAGATTTCGAGAGAGAGGTATGGGAAGGAGATTCGCTGACCGTTGAATCCGAGAATATATCACGGTAGCTTAGACCTATTTGCAATCGCCCAAATTCTCGAGCGCTCTCTTAGTGGAGCTGGATTAATTGTCCAAAAGATCGGCACGGCCGAGTTTCTCTATGTTCAGGTTAGGCGTGATCCGAAGGGGAGAGGAGGTTTCCATCTATCTACGCCAGAGCCAGCATTCACAGTGAGGATTGAAAAGCAAAGAGGAGATACGGTTGTCTCAATTGGGCAGTCAAAGTGGGCAGAGAAACCAAGTTTGAGGGCCGTGAACTTTTACCCTCTGGTTTCGGGTCAGCCAAGCTGGTTTGAGGAGTACAGACTAGTTGAAAGAGTGCTTGGACTCTTAGACGAATACGTCCAAAGGCTTCAAGGTCCTATTACGACTTCTTCTTCCTCCTCCTCCGCTCCTCCTCCTCGCACATCTCCATCGGAGCTTTCCACTGCAAGGGGAGTGAGGCCCTGGGATCTAGGAGCTGTGCAAAGCGCCATGACTTCAGCTCTTTCAAGAGTTGGTTTTGTTGATATTCCCGCGCTTGCAAAGCAGTCAAACAATAGTGAATCAATAGTTATCTGGATGGCGGAGAAGATGGCAGCTTCGGGAAACAGCTATGTGCTCACTCTTGACAAAAAGAAGATATTGAGCAAAGAAAGGGTGAAGGAGATGATACAATCGAAGCTGAACTCTGCGCCTCAAGCTGGCGGCAAAAACTTCTGTCCAAAGTGCGGAAAACCGGTGTTTGCAGGGGACAGATTCTGTAAATCTTGCGGGGCAAGCTTGTCGTGATATTGGACAGGGAGAAGGCGATTGTAAACGAAAGGAAAAAAAGAGAGACCACCAAGACATCCGCCTTCCTAGATTTTTTCCTTTGATACCGCGCATGTTTAGCTCAATTTTTCTGATCACGATAAATCAAAGTAGTTATTATTGTTAGTCTCGTTTCAGCACCCAAACGGTGTTTCGAACTGCGAAAGGGACGCAAGAAGTCTTTTTATACGAAGGTCTAGTTTTACGCTATGAAGTGAAAAGATTTGTACACAAGAGATGTGATGGAAAAGGAAGTTGTGGGACAGCAGGGATGGCTCGTCGGGAAAGTAAAAGAACTGATATTTGATCCTAAAGATTGGAAAGTTACGGCTTTCGAAGTGGAGCTAGAAGGAAACATAGCGGAGCAATACCAGATGAAGAAGCATTTCAGAAGCACTCGCGTGCCTCTACACGTGGCTTACGTTCAAGGGGTCGCCGACAAAGTCATTCTCAACATTTCAAAGGATGATTTAGGGCAAGTTGTTTCAACTGCCAAGCCAACACCGGAAACTCCTCCTCCCTCATCATCATCAAGTGATTCACCGGCGAGTCGGCAGGATTAGCGGGCGGCATTTACTCTTTTCTTTTTTTGCAGTTTCAATTTGAGAATCTTGAAATGCGAAACTTGGCCCTTCATGCTCTCTAAATAGTCGCTCGGTGCTACCTTTGATCGTTGCACTCGTCCTTCCGAAGACTAAGAGTACATCGCATAAAAGCAATGAAGGGAGAAGCGCTGAAAATCCAGGAGAGAAAGCACCACGGCCATAGCATCAATTGTAATTTAGGAAAAGAAGAATTGAAGAATGCGTTCTGTATACCTCTTGCTGGCCGAGTGTTCCACCCAGCTTTCCAACGATTGAAAGTAGATAGTCTTGTGATGAGGTAGAATCCTCGGCGGCAAAATTTATCAGATACAGATATAGATAAGTCGACTAGAGATCATCTAGGAAAAATTGACCGAAGCTAGGATAACGACTCCTATGCTGGTCGAATCGGGAGCCGAAAGCCCGAGAAATGTTACTCGGCCAGAAATCGAAACTGCGATAATGATGAGCCGAGTCAAAGACTCATTTGACAAGAAAATCGATGCAATGCTGAAACTTTACTATCGATTGGCCGTGATTCCTATAGACGGGAACAGGCTCTTCGTCATCGACGGAATATGTGGAGATATTCGCTCATTTCAGATCGGTTTTGTTGATCTGAAAAGTCCTTTCATTGAAAAGCTCACAGATTCATCGATAGAACCCGATCCCCAGACATTGAGGGAACTATTGAAAACTGGAGAGGACGCATTTCTTGATTTTGAGCATCGAGAGCACATAATCGTGAAGGGACTCGTCGACCCGGATTTCAGAAAGGGAATCCACGACTGGGCTATACACGGTGTCTGGGAAAATCAGATACCCGAATCTTTTCTTGTCCCTTACACGATTAAGCTCGACGATCCGGTCGAGCTCCAGAAGAAACTCAGAGGAATGGCGAACGCTCTCGCTTCAATAATCAACGGGACTTTGTACATCGTTACAGAACTCAAATCGGTCGCAAGTGCGGCGGAGTCAAAGATTTCGGACAGCATATCGGCGATAAACCTCTCGCCCACGATGGAGGAGCAAAGGAAGAAACTTCTTGACAGAATAAAGGCGCTTGGAGCGGAGAGAGACAGAAACATCAGAGAAGCTGAAGCAAAGCTTCGGACTATTCAGAACTCGCTCAGTGCCGAGCTTTCAGCCCATATAGACAGGATCTCAACCCTTTCTCAGGATCTTCGCGGAGCAGAAACTCAATTCAACCAATTGACTGAAGAAGAGGAGTATTCGCGCCAGAACCTTGAGAATGCTAAGAGAAGACTCGCAACGATCGAGGATTCTATTTTGAATGCGACTAGAAAACTGAGAGAAGTAGAACTCTCAAACACTGAAACTAGAAGGAAGAGATCCAATGATCGGAGAGAGGCAAACGGTTCTAATCCCACGGATCAGAAGAACACACAAGAGGGAAGCAAGGGCTCTGCGATGGAAACTAAGCTCGAAGGGGATTTCCTTGCAGAACAGGTGAGGCAGAAGGATCAAACTGTGGAGAAACTTTCGCTCGAGATTACTAGGCTTAACATATTACTTCCGCAGGTGAAGGCAGAGGTAAACGAACTGGAGGCGTCCCACCGGAGCCTTGAGCAGAGGCTGCAGTCAGCAAAAGAAGAACTCGAACGCGCCCGAAGAGCCCTCGATGAGGCTACCAAGGAGAAACTCCTTGCCTCCGAACACGAAGCCTTACAGATAGCCGCTATCAGAGACAGCATAACTGAGATCTCTCAGGAGTTTCAAACCAAAATCGATGCTGTCCTAAAGCAAGTCTCCATGATCGATTTGAGGCTCAAGGAGGAGGAGTACCAGCTTATGACACTCAAAAGAGAAATAAAGTTCAGAATTGAGAAACTCATGGAATCCTTGACTCGCCTGACAAAGCTCAATCAAGAGACGCAAGAACAGCTCTTCCAACTTCGTTGCATCTCTCTTCCTGTGAAAAAGTCTGAACCCTTTGAAGTACTTCTACCATTTTATCTCGTTCTGTCGAGGGAATCGAGTCCCCGTTACAAGATATTCTTTCCATCATATGTCAGCAAGCTTTCGAAATTCAGCGTGCGGCAAAAACTTCTCGAGAAGAATGTGAAAAACTCTATACTCAAGGGGATACTCTCAAGCAGGATAGGAAATTCAATAATAGGGAAGCTGCTCCGTTACTCAGGAGCATCAAGTTTGTACTTCACAACCCCTGAGGGGTTTGAAGCAATCTCTAGGCGATTTGCAGAGCTCCTTGAGAGAAATGTCGAAATTTCTGACTGGGTGTCCTCAGCTTTGATGACCTCAGATCTGTTAGGACAACAGGGCTTTTTCGACGAAGTGAACGCAGGTCTTCAGAAACTCGAGGCAGAAGGAACTTTCTCAAGAGCGGAAGTTTCCGAAGTAAGAAACTGGGTCCTTGAAATCATTGCAGTTTAAACATAACTTTGTTTGCGAATTCGAGAATTCTCTTTGTTGCTCTCAATTTTTTAGGTTTGAGAGACGATAGAAGAGGAAACTAAGGGAATCTAGGAAGAGAGCGAAGCGAGGCAAGTCAGGTTGGATACAACAACGCTTGTCATCTCTCTTCTCGTTGGGGTTATCGTCCTCGGAGTAATAGCCGAGATTCTCTTTCAAAAGTTCAAAATCCCCGAACAGATTGTGCTTCTTCTCTTTGGAGTGATTATTCAGTTCTCGAACTTGATACCAGACAAAGCTGCGACTCTTCCGATTCTCAACTCGGTCGCCCCCATCATGGGCACTGTTGTTCTTTCACTCATAATCCTCGACGCGGGTTTGGAGATGAAGGCTTATGACATGTTAGTGAGGAGCCCGAAGGTCCTTGCACTCTCTGCGCTTGAGCCTGTAGTTTCTGGCTTGGGATTTTCTGCGATCATGTACTTCGCCTTTGGGTGGCCGCCATTGTATGGTGCGATATTCGGTGTTCTGTTCGGAACCACAACCGGAGAGGTCGTGGTGCCTCTACTTAGAAGCGTAAGGGTTGACGAAGTAACTCAGGACACTCTGATTCTCAACTGCGTTTACAACTCGGTAACGGCGATAGTTGCCTTCCAGATTCTCTTTCCAGTTGCCACATCGAGTTCACTCAACATTGGCTCTATAATTTCCGGCGCTGTTCTTTCGTTTCTAGTCGGAATAATCGTGGGTGTGCTTTCGGGCTTTGTATGGGCACTTTTAGCGTTGAAGAGAATTTCGAAGCATCAGTATCTCATAACTATTGGGGCTGCTTTTGCTGTGTATCTAGCAAGTGAGATACTTGGAGGAAACGGATTACTCTCCATACTCCTCTTCGCTATCGTCATTGGTAACTACAACAACAGGTACAGAAGGCTTCTTTCGAGCAGTCTCTACGGAATAATGTTAGGGCGTTTGGGAGATGAGCTTCAAAAGGTGCTAAAGATTTCTAACGAAAGGATGGTTGAAAACCTCAGGAACGCTCAGAAGGAGATAACTTTCATTCTGAAAGTCTTTTTCTTCGTGTACCTAGGCCTTTTGTTCAGGTACGATGGAAGTTATCTCGTAGCAGGGATTTTGCTTTCCTTTGCCCTGCTTGGTTTCAAATATCTCGATCTTAAGGCTCTAAAGGTGAAGGGTAACCTGAGACTTATGTCTCTCATCGGACCGAGAGGAATCACGCCAATAATACTTGCCGAGACTTTCTATGTTTCAGCGACATCTTCTAGCGCACCTTCTTTTGCACAGACAATCGCAGGTCCCATGCTTTCCATGACTTTCATAATCATATTTGCAACGATAATAATAGCTGTCGTGTCCTCGGTGATTTTCTCGGGAGGCACGAGCATCTCTGAAGAAGAAAAGAAAGCTTTGAAAGAAGGAGAAGAGAGAGTAGCGTAGCGCGTATTTCTTCCTCCCAATCTTCGGAGCTACCTTCAAATCGAAACTTACTCGTGTCGGGAATCTCGAGCAACAACGATAGCTTTCAAGCAATCATCGAATATCCTTGACAAAGATGATTTTGCTATTCGTCCTACGAATTCAAGCGAGATTTCTCTCGTTGCTAGTCCGTCAGTTGCCTCCCCATCTGATTCTCCCCCTTCCTTTCCTGTCTGAGATTATTGTAGCATTACGTAGGAGGGGAATGAAAGGAGATGAGAGAATTTGATCTGCTTTACAAAGTTTCCCTTTGCAGGTTTCAGAAGTTAGGAAGGGATGGAAACTCTGTAAAGTTTCTCACATGGTAGAATTCGCTATTTATTTAAGAAAGAGTTGATTTTTATCCGATAAAGAGGGAACGATGGAACAATTTATGGCAACCCTGCAACAAATCAAAATCAATTCGTATCCTGCTCCTCCACAACTTTCGACATCGACTGACCTTACGCCTCAACAAGCAGAAGCAGTCACCGAAGCTGTCAATGTGCTCATTGCGGATTCATTTACTTTGTATGTCAAGACAAAGAATTATCACTGGCATCTTTACGGCCCTCACTTCAGGGACTATCACCTGCTCTTCGACGAACAAGCAGAGTCAATATTCGAGTCCATTGACGTTATGGCTGAGCGAATAAGGAGAATCGGCGGGACAACCATCAGAAGTATAAGCCACATAGGTCAGCTTCAGACTATTGAAGACGACAACAGAGATTTAGTCACCCCAGAGGAAATGGTGAGAGGACTTCTTGCTGACAATGAACACATGACTGAGATGATTCGGAAAGCCATTGATGTATGTGACAAGAACCATGACTCAGCAACCAGCAACCAGCTTCAGGAAATACTAGACAAGACGGAGCGCAGAAAATGGTTCCTCTTCGAAATTTCCCAACGCGCACAGAATACGGAATAGCTTGAATGATCTTGCGCCTTTGATTGCCGATTGAGACTGACAGGAGAAAACCTAAAACCCGACTCTGGTTGGAAAAGAGTTTCCCTGCCTTCTCTACTCGTATTACTCGCCTTGCTTAAAGCGAAAATGCCCTAAATGAGTACTGTTTTTGACACTATCGGTCATGTCACAACAATTGCCCGGCGTCCCTATGGATAATAGTGGCAAGCTGGTGTCAAATTATTACGTGCATACTTACTTCAACTATCTACAGTGACTTGTGACTTGACGGTAAGCAGTTTTTTCTTGAAAGTGAAAGAAAGCTGCTATCTTCTTCATCTTTCACTTGTAATGCGAGACTAGGACGCTTTGCTAGCAGTTGATGAGCTCCTCTGGGTGTGTTGGAGCTTGAGATGCAAGCATTGTTACAATTTACAATAGGTGCATGGCCCGCTATCGTTGATCCACTAAAGGTCCTCACTTGTCCGTTGGCAAGAAATGAGACAACGTAATCGTACTGGGTCCCATTAGTTATTGGATTGTTCTGAGATAGAGGGACAACGCAAGACTCCGGTTGCTGCAGGTTAGGAGATATGGATACTAGTCCGGCTCCGCCGCATTTGAAGGTGGTGTTAAGGGACATGATGGTAAGGTTAGGCGCCGGAAGCGAGTAAGCATAAGTACTTAACAGAATGAAGCGGGCAGATCCGTTCGTACCCAAGTAAAAGTTTGGCACTAGAACGTACGGCCCGTCACTACTGTCGTTTTGCAAATGGGAAAAAACAGAATATACTAGCACTGAGCCACTAATAATTATCAACAATACGACCAAAGTTAACGATATTGAGGAGAGGCCGATTTTTCCTTCGAGCTTACTCCCTTCCGAAAATTACTCAGCAGCGAACATGATGCTTTCATAATTAGTTGAGTGACGCGCCCAAGCTTCGATTAAGCGATTTGAAGTCCAAGACCTTATTTGCAGTTGGAACTCCCTATTCATTCCTGGTTTCACCAAATGCGACAAAATGAGAATGATTTCATATAGGCTCGGACTTGGAGCTCGTTATGCTATCAAATTTCTAGTCTTCCTTGAGTCTTTCTTTATGTAGTGGAGTTCATGAGACAGACGGTCCAACTTCGCATTGACATTTTGATGGACGTTAACGGAATTCTCACCTTGGAGGGACAATCCTAATTGCAGAGAATCACCTCAATTTGGCCATAGAAAAAAATCATGAGCTTGCTTGTTTTACTGGCCCTCCCTAAGTTCCACGAATTCGATAGCCCTCTCACCAACGACCATCTTCGACCTGCGGATTTCTTCTCATCAATGACCCGTTGACGAGTATCACCGCCTTGACCGCAGTCGTTGCTCCTTTCTCGTCCCTGATAATCTTCACAACCCCGTGCCTTCCGAGCAGTGCTTTCATAGTTGCAAGGCTTGCATCATTGTCTACATTGAGCTCCTGAGCTATATTTCTGAGCAGCATGTAAAGAAGAAGGCAGGAGAACACCTGCCCCTTCATATTCGAAATTTTGGTGGAGGGCATCCTAACAAGGGAAAGAAAAATCTTCAGATATCGATGGATTTTTCATCTATCCTCAATTTCATGAAATTTTTGGACAAACGCCTTTCTAGAGGCGAAGCCTAAGCTTACGAAACTTACCAATGTCTCTGAGGATGAATGCCGATCGTCTCGTATAACACCATCCCCTATTGAATTAAAAAGTAAATAGGTTGTTATTGTTTCCTTTTCTTCAAGAAGAGAAGTAAACCTTCGCTAAACACACGAGGAATCTACATTACGAATGGTAAAAACGGCTCAATCCGATGACTTTTTGTTGACGACGTTGTGAGCCTTTCTTGTCCTCGAAACCTAGGATGCTCTAGGTGCCTTTGCTAGTGTACCAAGTTATACTAAAGCCACCATTACTAATGCTTCCGGGTGCTGCATTGTCGTTCCTCCATTTGGTTTCTCGCAAAATCTCCGCCGGGATCGTTACGCCGCATCAGTAGTTTCCCTGCCGGCTCTTGCCGGTTATGGAGACTCTTCCCACAGCAACTTTCATTTGTCTGATCTCGTCAATGCACTACGACATCTATCCGCTTTCTCAGGCGGTACGCCAGTAACCAATCGCAAATAGTGCGCTAAATGCAATTGGGATGCCAAGAGAAGCTAGCGACGAAGCAAGACCGGAATCCGAAGCCGGGATGAAAGGACAGGAGATGAAGCATAACGTGGTTTGAATTGAGTAGAAGGATGCGCTCAAGAAGACCGCGCCGAGGAATATTAGGAAGGATGCGAAGAGAAAAGCGAAAATCTTCATGGGCTGGCGGGGAGAGACCCTGGATATCACACGAAGATAGCGATAGCCAAGCAGGAAACCGCTTGCGACCCCCAGGGCGTACGCCACATGCCAAAGCGGCTGAGCGAGGGGCTGCGGAGAAATATACGAAATCAGGGATACAGAAATCAGTGATACAGAAATTCATGCTCCGAGAAGAACAAGAGGAAGAAGGAGTGTAAGGTGATAGCGCATGCAACGTGGTGCGAGTAGGTTATATTAAAATGCTAGCTTGGATTCGTCCTGCCCTTCGCATCTGAGAGCCTCCTCTTAATTATCTCCGAGAGCGGCTCTTGGGTTGGCTTTGAAATGTACTCCAGGATCGCGGCTTGGGCAATTTCAATTTTCTTGAGTCCCT
>CADDZS010000069.1 GCA_902812485.1 archaeon | reverse complement strand
AAGAAACTCCCAGATGGGGTTTATGAGTGCCCGCACTGCGGGAAGTGGTTCGACGACGAACTCTTGCTCTCTATGCACACAAAACTGCACTATATAATTTAACAGCAGTAGATTCAGCTGGCGCTAGGTGATATATCAACAAGGGGGATCTGAAAAGCTAGAAAACAACGAGCTTTAGAGTTTTCAGTTCCAGAAACGGAAACTCTCGTAAGCTTTCGCCTAAGAACATTATATCAAGGAAGGAGTTTCTCTCTTTTTATCAACCTGCTTGAAAGCAAAAAGGTTACGAGTGCTAATACCACGACAACTAGCGCAACTACCAAGTCTATGAAGAGAGCCCTTGAAGGAATTAAGAGAGGAAGCACGTACGCCGGGATAACCACCAAGACGCCAAGACCCATCCCAAGCGGCTGGTTTGACCCAGTTCTCTGCTTCTGCAAGGAGCTGAAGGCCATCATTGCGATTGTGACGAATGAAACAACCGCCAAAGAGATGACAAGTGCAAGTACAGAGATTTCAACGAGAAGAATACGATTTGCGCCAAGAAATAGACCTACAAGCGCGTTCAAGCCTATTTCGAGCGAAAGTAAGACTGAAGAAAGGATCAGAGCAGCTTTCAAGTATCCCTTGTAAACATCGGCTTGATCCATTCCTAGAGAAAGGAAGTACTCCAAGACTCCGTTGTTCTTGTCGTAGACATAGAGTAGTTGGACGGGCATGCTGAAGGAGAGAGAAGCGAAAACCATCAAAGGAACTGCGATCAAAGAAACAACTGACGATGATGTATAGAATGCTGATATATTGCCCGAAGTACTTCCAAGATTGTTGATACCACCACTACCATTGCCGCCTGGGTTCAAACCTGAAAGTGGGGCCGAGACGTTTGCAAGGAAGATCGCGAAGACTGCGAGACCGCAGCCGATTATGGCATAAGTTTTGGAGAGAAGAATACTCCTCTTCGCAATGATCAAACCATAGTCTCTTCGATTGCTGTTGGTGCTGCTAGTCGTTTCGTCTCTCGACATGGAGATCTTCTTCGCTCGAAACTGGGATTCCGCGTTTGATAGCTTTCTATCTCTAGCTCTAGGTAATCTTCGATCTTAGTATTAAGTGGCGGTGCTTGTGTCGCCATTTTCATCGAACAGTTCTTGGAGGGGGTTGTCGAGCTGTCTCATTTCAGTGACTATTACGCCTCTATTGACCAAGTCTCTCAAAATAAGGCCTGCCTCCTCAGGAGTATCAACGCTCAGCACATAGTATCCGCCCTCTCCAACCTTCGCGTCAACGATTTTGGAAATATCAGTGTTCGCCCTGATTCCCACTCTGTACTTGCTTGATCTTATATTAGAAATCCGATCAAAGAGCGCCACGCTCCCTTCCTTTATGAGGATGAGATATGTGCCTACGTCTCTTGCCTCGTATAAATTGTGCGAAGAGTAAAGAACTATCTTGTCACGGCTGAGCTCGAGAAGTATGTCTCTTATCTCCTTAGAAACGATTGGATCCAAGTTTGCGGTTGGCTCATCGAGCAGGTAAATCTCCCTTTCTCTCAGGAAGACCTTGGCGATCGAAACCTTCTTCTTCTGTCCCTGTGAAAGATCCGAGATCTTCTTGTTCTTCAGGTCTCTCAGCTTGAGAAGATCAAGCACTTCATCTGGATTTCCCCCTTCCATGTTTGCGTAGAATCTGAGAGCGTCGTAGACAGTCATCTCCTCTGGTAACGCGTTATTGTGGGAAAGATAATTCATCTTCCTTCGGATCTCCTTCGAGGGAAACACTTCGATCCCATCGAGCAGGACCTTGCCAGCTTGGGGCTTTATGATCCCCGATATTGTCCTGAACAGTGTTGTCTTCCCTGCGCCGTTTGGTCCAAGCACGACGTATATCGAAGGTTCGCTTATGCACAAGTTCACGTTGTGGAGAACTTCTTTCCCGTCGTATCCTGAGTGCACGTTTTTTAATTCAAGAAGGTGCAAATGGAGAAAGATGCGAACCTCCTGTCAATCGTGATATTCTTCTCAATGTGTGCGTTTTCCCGAGCTTCCTTCGCTCGCGAGGCGTTCCCACAGCTGGCTTGTTACCTTGGAAATCGCGCAACTCGTTTTAAATAGAAATCGGGCTCTTTGAGAGAAGCTATCAGCCTTGTCTGTCAACTTCTTCAATGTCATGACGCATTGAGAATTTGTCATGTTGATTTACACGTGAAACCCCATCCCTAAAAGGAAGCTAGAAGCTAGATTCATTGGCTCTGCCCAAGGTCCGCGGATGGAATCGGAGAGAATTAGTTTGTCAAATCCTGATCAATCAAGAAGATCGCCATGAAATACTTTGGATTCACTGTGAAATGCACCAGGGTGAAGGAAACCGATTCGAAACCCTAGAAAAGTTACTGAAGTAAACACAGTTAAATGCTTAGTGAGACAAGGATTTCAAATTTCGGCGAAATCGCGCGAAAGTATGAACGCGAAAATGAAATCAAGATTCCCAAAAAGAGCCAAGACCATAATTCGTTTCCTTTTGTCTTATCGCAAAAATATGTTTTGTTTCCTCCATTCGAAGATCGAAAAGGCTCTCTTTGCACTTCTCCAATCTTGATCAGCATCGAGTCTTTAGGGCAAGGTCAGATAACTGATGCTTGGTCACTTGCTTCTGATTTATGAACGACCGCCGATTCCTCATCTACTACTGCGCTTTCGCCGGATACTGCTTCAAGCGAAACGACTTCCTTCTCCTGCTCCTCGACGATATGCCCGCCGCCTTTTGACTGGCGTAGCATGACCTGACCAGAAATCCACTCCTCGAAACTGCTTCGCACAGGACTAAGCTCCTTTCTTCCACCCTCTTGCCTTCCCTGCTCGACCGCTCGTTGAGTCTGTTGTTTTCTGAGCCACGCTTCCTTCGAATTCAGGAAGAGTAGTGACGCCGATCTTTGGGGTTCTGCTTGTGTAAGTTCTCCCTTCGGCTTCTGCCTAGAGAGCCAGAGTTGATAGGAGTCTGTGACGGTAACCGCCCGCTCCCTAATTCCCGAAGCCTTTCTTTTTACTGCTTCGACTTTCTTTTTCCTGGTTCCTCGTGTGCTCTTCGGCACTCTATCTCTACTAATTCTAACTCCCTTTTTCTTCTTCTCCTTCCCGCCTTCGTGCTTCTTCCGCGCCTTCATAGCCTTGATTCCCGCTTTCTTGGACCTTTTAACGTCAGATGCCAATCCTTGGTTTTCTCTCCTTTAGGTTTGGGAAAGTTATTCGTCCAATAAAAACTATACAGCTTTCGAATCCGAGTTCTTCCTCATTTAGCTGTGAAAGGGGACTCTGAAAAAGCGCTGCTCCATGTTCTGCACTTTCGAGACCACGCTGGGAAAAGAGCTTGCTATTTCTCTCTCTTTCACTCAAGGTTGCTATTTTTATCTCTGCTTCACGAGCCTTTCTTCTATTGTCCCTCCTGCTCGTCTTTCCCAATACGATGGTTTCGGAATATGGATCCGGTATTCTAACAGTTTGCGTTAGATACGAAGACCAATTCTGAAATCCTCCCAATTTGGATTTCCCCCTTTTTGCTTAGATTATGGTTCAGACGATTTCATACCTCATCGCGAGAAGCGAGCAAGCAAGCAAGAAAGAAAGAGAGGAAGCGAAATCAAAAATTGATCAATGTAGAAGAGAGCATTGAACGAAAGAAGTTCACCAATACTCTTGAGGAAACTGCGTTGGAGAGCGATCTCAGGAAGAGTTCTCAACAAGTAGAAGAGGAGCCCTCTTCGGACACTTGGAGGAGTCTTGTGGACAAGATATACTCGAGATTTAACGGAGAAGGAGACTCGGTTCTCTTCGATATGGGCCATCGATACGGGACTGACATCGCAATTGAAGCAAAGCGCCAAGATATGGATTCCTCGAAAGCGTTTCTCACACTTGTTGAGAAGGGATTGAGATCTGGTCTTGGGAATATCGAGGTTGACGGGGACTCGATCTTCGGAGAAAATTTGATTGTGAGGGTGACGGATTGTCCCTTCTGCTTTGGAGTCAGCGCGGTTCGGCCAGTGTGCCACTTCTTCAGGGGGGTGGTTTCTGGGATGTCGGAAGTGCTCTACGGAAGGTCATTCAACATCACAGAGAAAAACTGTACAGCCACCGGTAACGGATGTTGCGAGTACGTCTTGGAAGAGCAATCTTATTCGGATTATAGACTGGTGTAGCTAAAGAGAGAGGGAGGAGAAAATCTAGTCAAGCCCGGGCCGGTAGTGTAGTCACACTCTTCCTCCAACACTCTTCTCTTCTTCTTGTTGTTGAACTTGAGCGAGCATCGTGACCCTTCTTTCTATTTCATCCCTGATTCTCCGCACTTCTTCAAGCGTCTTTCCCTTCGGATCTTCAAGCTCCCAATCAACGAGCTTCCTTTTCATTAGTCTCGCAAGGATGGGTTTGGGGCAAGCAGTATCAATCGAGCAACCCATTGTCACGATAATATCGGCTCTTTCGATCATCTCTCTGGTCAATAGCTTTGGAACCTTCGAAGAAATATCGAGACCCTGTTCCTTCATTGCTAGGACCACTAGCGGGTTGAGCTTGGAGCTAGGAAGCGTACCCGCGCTTCTCGCAATCAAACCATATTTGCCAGCAAACGCCTCGGCCATCTGACTTCGCCCTGCGTTTTCAACACATACGAAGAGAATTTCCTTCGAATCGTTCTGTGTTTTTCCCTTCTTATTCTTCATCTTCTTCTTCATATCCACCTTCATCATCTAATAATTCCTCAAGCTAGCTTCTTCGTTTTGGGTTACTCCTCTTTCCTGCTCCATCCCGAAGTACAATTCTGCACAAGAGCCCAGCCGAGAGCCCACCCACGGTCGGACCGATGAAATAGACGTAGAGATCTCGGTTGTATCCGGATGCAAGAGATGGCCCCAAGCTCCTCGCCGGGTTGAACCCGGCACCAGTCAATGGACCTATCAACAGTATCAGGATGAAAAGAGTTGTCCCGACTGCAAGCGCTTGATTTGCACGATTCTTCACCTTCCTTATTGTGATGAGAGCAGAAAAAGCAAGTACGAACGTGCCCCAAGCTTCAAAGACCGTCCCAGCAATTGGACCTACCCCTCGTGAAAGCTTGGTCGCACCAAAAAGACTAGCGTTCCCTCCTAGTCCACCAAAGAAAAACTTCAAAGCGGCTCCGGCGAGCATTCCGCCAAGCATTTGGAAGAAAAGATATGGAGCGATCATTTTTCTTTTCAGAAGTCCTGCTGAGGCAGCTGCTACTGTAATGGCTGGATTTACAAAACTTCCAGAATATCTTCCGAGCGCTAGGATGAGTAGCGCCGCTGTTCCACCAAAGGCGAATGCTACGAATACGAGAGCATAATCTGCCTTCGCAAAATTTGGCAAAAGGGGTACTACTATTACTGAAGCCGCACCAATTAACACCAGAGTGAACGTCCCACCGAGTTCCGAGATGCACTCTTTCTTACAGTAAAAACAAGGACAACGGGGATTTGCCAAATTATCTGGCGGAACCTCGCAAATCACATACTTGGGCAAACTGACTCTGCTATCAGTTTTTCCCGTCGTAAAATGGCTGAGGTTTCCCTTGTAATTTCGCTTTCTTTCCAGTTGTTTGTTGCTCTTGCCCTAAGGGGAGTGATTTGCGAAAATTCGTGACGCGAAATCCAGTTGTAATATAGACAACAAGATCGCCGATATAGTCGGCGTGATCTGCGATTCTCTCAAGATATCTCAAAATCAACGTTGTTGACATGACACACTTGAGATCGCCTTTTGGATCGTTCATCGATCTTCCGATGTGCTCTCGATAGTTCGTGTCCACTATGTCGTCCATCAGTTTTATCTTCTTTGCAAGCTCTACATCCCTCTTGAGGAAAGCCTCTATGCTCATCTGAAGCATTTCCTCGGCTGTGGCCGCCGTCTCTTCGACTATCTTCTTTTCACAGTTGGAAAGATCTCCAAACATCTGGAGCACCTCGGCAATGTCATACGCGTATCTTCCAAAGCGGAAAAATCCGTTGGATATCGCAAGGCAGGCCTCGATGTAGCGGAGATCCGATGCGACAGGTTGGTATCTTGCTATGATCTCGGTTGCGAGCTCGTTTGTCTCATCTTCCAATTCTCGCAACTCTTCCGACCATTGGTAGATCTGATCTATCACAGTCCTACCATTCCGAAAGCCTTCCATCGAAGTTGCTACTGATTTCTTCGATAGTTCGGCCATCTGAAGGATTACATTCGTGAGTTTCGATAGCCCCATATCCATCAAGCGCGGCATTTGGAAAGAAGATCAAACCCCCTCTTTTCTTTAACCAAACTTTCCTGTGATGTATCGCTCAGTTAGTTCGTTCTTCGGATTCTCGAATATCTGCTCCGTGTTCCCATATTCAATTAGCTCTCCAAGATAGAAGAAAGCAGTGTAATCCGCAACGCGAGCCGCCTGTTGCATATTATGAGTCACAATTACGATTGTGTAGTCCTTCTTGAGCTCGAAGATCGCTTCCTCGATCTTTGCTGTGGCCGTTGGATCGAGCGCAGAGCATGGTTCGTCCATCAATATCACTTCCGGCTCCACCGCAAGCGCTCTCGCAATGCAAAGCCTCTGTTGCTGGCCTCCTGAAAGTGCGGCTCCGGATTTCTTCAAGTCATCTTTGACTTCGTCCCAGAGAAATGCGAGCTTCAAGCTCCTCTCTACAGCTTCGTCCAATTTCGCCTTGTCACGCACCCCGTTGAGCTTCAACCCAGCCGCAACATTGTCATAAACAGACATCGTCGGGAATGGATTCGGCTTTTGAAACACCATCCCGATCTTCCTTCGAACGAGCACTGGATTCACTTTTGGGGAGTAGATGTCTTCCCCATCCAATATGACTCTTCCTGTGACGCTCGCGCCCGGAGTGAGCTCGTGGAGCCTATTCAGGCATCTTATGAAGGTGGTTTTTCCGCAACCCGAAGGCCCCATTATTGCAGTTATGCTCCTCTCCTTTATCTCAAGGTTGATTCCCCTGAGCACTTGGACGCGGCCGAATTGAGCCTTGAGGTCGATCGTGACAATCTTATGACCGCGTCTTCTCTGACTTACTGATGCACTGGAATCGCTCAGAACCTCCCCCTGCTGTGAGGCAAGCGAAATGTCTATGTCCGACTGCTCTTGAATCGCCAATTCCCCCATCACCAATCCATCCTTCTTCTTCCTCCTCCTCATCAAATGCCTAAATTTCCGCCCTCGTTTCTTCGAACTTGCTCGCAAACGCGAGCTTGACTGAGACGTTCATCACGAACATGATGGCTATGAGTATCAAAGCCGCTCCCCATGCGATCGCGTGCCAAGACGAATATGGAGAAATGGCGTAATAGTAAATCAAATATGGGAGCGATCCAGTTTGGTTGAAAAGTCCATTTAGAAAAGCCGTGCTATAGCCAGCGGTGAGAATCAACGGAGCCGTCTCTCCAGCTGCGCGAGCAAGCGCGAGCAGGATGCCAGTGATCAGCCCCCTTTTCCCAGTGCTCATCACGACTCGAACAACTGTTTTCCATCTCGAGACTCCAAGAGCCATAGATGCTTCACGGAGCGTTTTGGGCACGATCTTCAGTGATTCCTCGGTAGTCCTTGCAACGACTGGAATCATGATGATACTCAGCGCAACAGAGCCGGCGAACGCTGAAAATCTTCCCGTTGTGAGAACAATGATTGTGTAGACGAATATCCCGATGACCATTGAGGGGAATTCGGCAAGTACGTCGTTTGAAAAGCTTGAGAGAGAAGAGAGTTTTGACTCAGGCCATTCAGAAAAGAATATTCCAGCCCCTACTCCGATCGGCACTGAAATCAGAGAAGCTATTCCTACCATGATAAGAGTTCCCTCTATGTCGGGGCCGATTCCTCCTCCAGAGAAGCCCACTGGAACTGGGGCATCCAAGAGGAATGAAAGTTTCAAGATTGGGAGGCCCTGAATAAGTGTCTCGGCCAAAATCAATATGAGTGCGGCTGAGGCAAGGCCAACTGCCGCGTACACGAGAATGGACATCAGTTTATCCATCAAGATGCGGCTTGTTGAAACAGAGATCGAGTCATTGGTTCTTCGCACCATTTTTGTGATATCTCACTCCCCTCAAATCAAACTCTGATATTCATTCCGCGCTTCATTTTCCAAATCAAGAGCCGCGCGAAGGTGTTTATCGCGAGTGCCATGAAAAATAGGACGAGACCTATCTCGATAAGAGATGAAATGTAGAGCTGCCCCGTAGCTTCGGTGAATTGATTTGCAATCACTGCGGCTAGAGTATAACCCCCTGAGAAGAGCGAAGCGGTGATTTTGGGCTCGTTGCCTATCACCATTGTCACGGCCATGGTCTCGCCGACTGCTCTTGCAAGCCCGAGGATGGTCGCCCCAAAGATGCCAGATCTCGCGTAGGGAAGAACAGCCTTCCATATCACTTCCCAATGAGTAGCGCCGAGCGAGTACATGGCTTCCCTCTGGCTGTTTGGGACAGCATTCAGAACATCTCTTGAGATTGCGGAGACGGTTGGAATTATCATGATTGCAAGCAACACTCCCGCCGTGAAGAAATCCAGACCGAACGGCGTTCCGGCGAATAGTGGAACGAAGCCGAGGTAGTCATGAAGTGGAGTCTCTACATATCTTCTGAGAAGCGGGCTCAGGAAGAAAAGCCCCCAAAGCCCATAGATGACGCTCGGGACAGCGGCTAGAAGCTCGACGAGAGTTCCGATTGACCGTGTAACCATCCTTCTGCTCTTAACTTTTTCACTGAGAAATATCGCAACGCCCAAGCTGATTGGTAATCCAATCAGGAGGGCAAGAAGCGAGGTCACGAAGGTGCCAAAGATGAAGGGTAGGGCACCAAACATTTCAGTTGAAACATCCCAAGTAGTTCCCCATATGAACGAGATGCCGAACTTTGAAATGCTAGGGAGAGAATTGAGGTAGAGCTCGAAAGCTATAGCTGTGAGTATCGCAATCACAGTGAAAGCTGCGACAGCGACAAGCACTTTCATCAACGAATCTGCATTTGCACTCGCATTCCATGTTCTAACTTCGGTTTTGGTCAGTCGAGCTTTAGAAAAAGCTTTCAAGAGAGAACGCCCCACTTCTTCTTCAAGCGAAACTCCAAATTCACGGATCGCATTTCAAGAAGGGAAGAAAAGTAGAGGAAGAAAACACCTGTTGGGAAAATGGTTAGAAATGGGTCCAACACGATCGAATCCCAACAAGTTACGAGCTTGGACACAGGGACTGCGTGCAGATTGGAACACCATTGTAAGTAATTGATTTTATCGTATTGTCGTCAAGTGCGACTACGTTCGAGGGAAGTGGAACATAGCCGAGACTCACTCCAGCTTGCTGACCATCGTTTACGACCCACCAAAGAAAGCTCACGACGAGTCTACCCTGCGTTTGACTGCTCTGTTTCTCGTAGGCGATAAGATAGGTGAAAGTAGTTATTGGATAAGCTGTTGGAGCGGAAGTGTCGTTGTAAATGTTGTTTATGATTGACACGCCAGTCCAAGGTGCGTCTCCCGACGGAAGACCCGCCGAAGCACCAGCTGCAGCAGCGGCTGCTATGTTTGATTCATTGGCGAGAATGAAGTGGCCAGCAGCGTTCCTTACTGCTCCGTACGAGATTAAACTTGGGTTCTCGATTGCATAAGCTATTTCGAGTGGTCCTATTGAGTACTGTGTATTTTCAATACAACCTGCGACTCCTTCGTTTCCCTTGCATCCTATTCCAGTCGGCCAGTTAGGCGTGATGCTGTATCCCACGCGAGTTCTCCACTGTGCGTTCGAGTCGCTGAGATAGTTAGTGAAAGCGAACATAGTCCCGCTGCCATCGGATCTGTGAACCACAGTTATCGCGTGATTTGGAAGTGTTACGCCGGGGTTCAGCGCTACAAGAGACGGGTCGTCCCAATTCGTAATATTGCCAAGAAAGATTCGGGCAAGAACGTCACCAGTGAAATTCAGTCCGTTCTTTATTCCCGGCAGATTGTAAGCTGGCACCACGGCACTTATTGACTCCGGCACTGTCACGACGGTCGCAGGTAACGAGGCATATTGCGACGCTGACAGCGGGGCATCAGATGCGCCGATGTCGACAGTCCTTGCGGTAAGTTGGGCGATCCCACCGCCGCTTCCAATGCTATTGTAATTAACAGTAACTCCGGGGTAAACTTGATGGTATGCAAATGTCCACGAGTTCATTAAGGGGAAAACAAGGGTTGAACCCGCCACATTGAGAGTACCGCTAAGCGAGGAAGTTGGTGAGGCTGAGCCCCCTCTTCCGGAGGAAAAGACGACATATGCCCCCACTGATGCCACGACCAATACTGCCACGACTGCCGTTGCAATTACTGGAGTCGTAACTGCGCTTCTAGTCCATATATTGCGCTTGTCTGAAATCAATCTTTGATGTCTCAAAAAACCAATCATCTGGAACAGCCTCTGTTCACAAGGAAATTTATTCATTCTCGACATACTATAATTATGTCTATTTATTCGAATCATGACTCAGTAGTCTATATAGAATAGGAGGAGGGGAGAAAAGGAAAAAAAATGCTCCCATGCATTGTTTTCCTCCTTTTTGCAACGCTGATTTCATTCGGGATACCTGATCAAAACGATGAGAAAAGTAAGATCTAGGATTGCCTTATCCCTTTAACTATTTGGAAAGAAGAGAGGACAAGACTGGAAGATGATCTTGCGTATTTCAAGAAGTGGGGGCACCTCAAGGAGTCACCGTCAGCTCTTTCTTGGTCGAATTAACAGTGAGGTTTACTGCTAGTTCGCAGATGTCAAGGCATTACTCGCATATACTGATCAGACTCTTGTTTGAAAGCCTTAAGGCGAATAGCAAATTCCTGCTCATCCGGGGTGAGTGCGGAAATTCTTCTTTCTCATTCTGCTCCTCTCTCTTACTCAGGGTACGCCCCAATTTGAGGATGTTTTCGTTCGCATTTCTTTGGCTTAGATCAAAAAAGAGATCTGAGGGAGGCCTCGTACATATCACAGGTCGTCTTTGAAAGACGCTGAGCGCGCCCAGGAAAAGAATGTGGATCCTTTGTCGCATCGACGAGGAAGAAGAATGCATGGGCTATCCTGAGAGAATGATCGGTTATTCTCTCAGCCCTCTTTGCTGCAATCCTGTAATTAGGGCAATCTTCTAGGGTCCTGGAGACCGATTTCTTGTGAAGGGATTCTGTTCGATATTGCGAGATTGAGCTCTCTTGCGACGGAATGCGAAGAGCGACCAACCTCATTGTCTCTTTCTACTGCTACTTCCTTTGCGATTGGGGAATCGCTGGTTACAAAAGCTCTTAAGGCATCTATGACCATAGAGCTCGAAAGAGTACCCTATCCTCTCAAGCGCCCTTTTCACCGGTAAATCAGAGTATCCCCGAAGACACCGCATTACAATGGAGTCTGATTTTTCTTCAATTACTTCGATCGGCTTTTTTGTGGCTTTGCTCTTAAAATTCGATCCGATCTGGCGACTTATCTCACTACAAGACTGTTCGTGAACTACATCGATTTCCGCGATGCAATAAGCAAGCGATAAAGAATCGCCATAGCACCTTTTCATCTTATGAGGATGAAAAAACTTCTGTACCGCCTTGATTTGCAGTAACTCGATTTCTCAACTGCGTAACCTCAAAAGCAAGGGAAAGTCGAGCTGTCGAGAGATAGAGATGAATTTGGTCTTTTTGTTTCGTTCCTACTGCCCTAACTCATCATTTAGAAGCTAAATCAAGATGGTGAAGCTACCAGAAGCGAAACGTTCCAAGATACTCCTTAGAGTGTAACCTTGATTCCTCTGGAAATACCCCATCATAAAAAAGCAAATCAAGGTTTTCACGTAATCTAGCTTTCCTTTTCCAAATGGTTCGATTTTGGAACGCATCTCTGTCCTTTTGTTCGCAGCTGAGAACCCTGCCTCTGGAGAGGTTCGCCTGCGAATGATCACTTCTATCCTCTCTTCTATCCTTGACTAGGAAGGGTCTTTCAAAATCGTTGCATAAAGGCGAACCCTCCAGCGGGCGTGTTATATGCTCTATATAGTAATCAATCGACCATCTGATTTTATTTGCCAAAGAGTTATGGGATAGCTTGGACAAGTCAACAGTCGAGGTAGGAAGTTGCAGGAGGTGACAAGAAAGTAGAATGATATCAAAAGAAAATACTGTTGTGTTGGAGGAGCCTGAGGAACGAGAACCGATGGTGGAGAGCTCGTCCATTCGGCCCGAATGGATCGAGGGGATGAGGAACTTGGAAAGGTTGAAGGCTCTGCTGCCATGGCTCAAGGACGAGGAAGAAGGATCCTGATTTGATCCTATTTTGCGAGTCGTTTTTCGACTTGCTTGAAAAATGTCATTCCTTTCACTCTGGTTCAACACTCATATCGAGACACTTGGTGGAAATTCATTTGTGCTCGTGTATACAAGAGCGTCTCTTATTTTTCGCTTCATTATTGATATGTTAATTCTTTTGGCATTTTCTTTCCATGCACTGAATATAGGAAGAAAATCTGGGAAGCTCAAAGTTGAAGCAGAACAACGCTAACCATGGGGGACAAGTTTGTGAACAAACCCGAGCACTTTCAGAGACTGAAATCGAGATAACCCTACCACAAAGGCAGAGAAAGATTAAGGAAGTTAGATGTGACTTTCCTTTATTCGCAACCCTTTTCCGTTTTGAGGCTCATTCTCGTGCATTCACATCTTGACCGATGCGGGCTAGGATAGATGAAAAAAGTGAAGACCTTTTGAGCTCGGAGGGAAAGGGGTAGAACGAAAATGCGACAGACAAGATGTCGCTCATATCCGAATAGACAGTTTCTAAAGTTCGCAAGCCCTAATTAGTTGGCATCTTATCAAATTCGTTACTACTATGTCCCAATACAATCCAGATCCGTTCCACACTTACAAGATAATCAAAAAAAAGAACAGCCTAAGGCGCTGTTGCAGGTTCAAGAAAGAAAAGCATGAATGCTGAAGAACCACTCTGCAAAATTCGGGCCGAACGCTCTATCCTTGGGTGGGAGTTCATCAGCTCAATAGATGAGGAGAGCCGATAGGACTGCCTTCTGGATGGCAATGGATTGATTCCGTTTTATTGGGATGATCACTTAACAATGCGACATCCTGAGATAGTTGTGGGATGGGCAAGAAAATTACATAAGAAAGAGGAAGAGGAGGAAGAAGAAAATGAGATTCCCTAAAGGCAAGTGCATCTCATATGCTGATGTCGGACGGAGAAGATACTCTACTCAAAAAAATGTGGAAACTGGGTCAGATACTTCAACTGAGAAGTGCATCTTTCGCTGATTGACAAAAGCGAGGACTTTCTTCTTCGAGAGCAATCAAATATCTACACATAGCTAGGGCGTTGTTGTTGTTGTTAAAGCGGCCTAACCTATTCGCAGTGAAGGCAATCCTTTCTTTGATAGAAAGGGCTCCAAACAAAAGGCTCCCCTTCTCCTGGCTCGTTGGGAAGACTCCTGAGCTTCGAGGAAGGACCAACTAAGTGCAGTACTTGAAGCTGTTGTGTGATCTAGGACTTCTCGAAAGGAGAGAGGAAGACATCCCCTCCTTCAGGCATAGACCTTATCCGTCTTTGAAGACAAAGAAGCGGGCCTTCTACTACGTGACTGAGCGGGGCCGCTTGCTGCTTAAGGCACTGGAGTACTGATTTC
>CADDZS010000068.1 GCA_902812485.1 archaeon | reverse complement strand
GGAAATTTAAATATTCTCATGATTTATTTTTCTGCGAACATATGTGCCTTAATCGGGCCTAAATTTTCTCCCCTGAGCTCTCAAATTCTCAAGTCATCTTCAGATTTCTCACTTTCAAAGCAGAGTGCAAGGCATAAATAATTGCGAGTTGGCGTACAAAAGTCAGATTTAACATGTCCAAGGTTACTCGAAGTGTTGAAATCTCTGCTCCAGTGGAGCAGGTGTTCAATTACTACGCAAGGCCAGAGCACATCGCAAAGACATTTCCTCAAGAAGTCAAGATGAAAGTAGTTCCGATAAAAATCACAGAAGGATTCGGCTTGGGGACGATCTTTAGGATCTCGGGAGAGTTCGGCGGAAGGCAGCTCGAGTGGGACAACGAAACAGTGGCATATGAGAAAAACAAGCTGATCCAAACAAAGGCGATAAACGGCCCCTTCAAGAAGAACAACATTACAGTGAAATTCGAAGAGCTTGGCGAGAAGAGCACAAGACTCACATTTGACGTCGACTATGACCTTGGTTACGGCGTCTTTGGAAAGGCACTTGACAAGATGAAAATCAAAAAGGAAGTAGAGATGGGGCTAGAGAGGAGCTGCGCGACCGTCAAGCAATCTGTTGAAGCAGGCAAGAGCGTAGAGGAAATCACCGCCTCTGCTTCCTAGATTTTTTCTTTCTTTTTCCCCTCCCCCGAACGTACAGCGTTTCTGGTCCGCTTTTTCTAGTGGCGTAACCGCTGTGCGATTCACCTCAAAGATGTGAAATCAAGCCAATAATAGCCCTAATTTTCTCTTTCCCCCGAGATTTCTTATGCACCGTACGTGAAAACGTACATCGTAAGTAGAAACACCACTATGACAACCCAGAAGAAAGGATCCTTGTAGAAATTCCTCCACATTTTGAACTTCAATCTTCGGGTCTTCTCTTTTCCTGTCATATCACCACCAAGATTTTGGTCGAATCTCAATAAAAGGAATTTGGACGCGATCAGGCAGAGGAGGAGAAGGGGAAGAAGAACAATCTTTCTTTTCTGATATCTTCTCTTCTTTCCTGCTTCGTAATTACGAGCGACAAGAGAACTTCTTCAAGCGCTCCTCCATCTCTTCACGTAGAGAAGTGAGACAGCTGCTGCCGTAGCGATCGCAACCGCAGCAAGGGAACTGTATAGGACATAATTCTCAAAATTGGAGGTAGGAGAATTTCTGACTTCGAAAAACAAGATTCCGCACTGCCTCACTGGAGCAGGATTGGTGACCGTATCGTTAGCTGCTATCCTCGGGCAGATCGTCAAGGTGAAATTACCTGCTTCTAAAAACTGCCCTACGGAGATGGAAAGAGAAAAAACTCCGGAGGTCGACGCCACTGCGGAAACCGTGAGATTAGAGCTGATATCACCGTCTTGGTTTAGTGAACCACTCACGATGAGCATTCCTAAAATTGAGGAATTCACGCCTTCGAAGTTTGAGATCTGACTTGCGGTCACATTTATGCTAACTGCGGCCGATGCTTTCGAAATTGTGATGTTGTCCGGAGTAATCGCCACAGCTTTCGCGCTCGTAGAAGAATAGCTAGGAAGGCTTGAGTTCTCTTCTAGGACTCCGAGCTTGTTGCCTTCAAACTCGGTGAACCAAACGAGGCCTTTTGAATCATCAAGTGCAAACCGAAGGGGAGCTGATTGTTGAGTCGGAACAGTGAATTCTGTGAGTTGAAGTCCTGATGGATCGAATCGGGCAATCTTGTTTCCGACGTGCTCATCAAACCAGACGTACCCGCTTGAAGAGACATCTATCCAATAGGGAAGAGTTATCAAACAATTATCGGGACATGAAGTTCCCGCTATTCCAAACAAAGAGGTCGAAATCTCAACCACTTTTCCAGTGCTTTCATCTACGTAGCCAAACATGCTGGTTGCGTGATTTGTAAACCAAATTCTGTTTCGGCTCCCGTCGAAGGCGATCCCAACCGGCTGAGCGCCAGGAGGAAGATCCCAAGTGTGCTCAGTTGCGTAAGATCCCTCATTAATCTCTATAATTTTCGCAACGCAGGTCTCTGCGATGTATACATTGCCCCTTCCATCAAGTGCGATTCCTGAAGGCTCTGTCCCCACTCCGAAACAGCTGCTCTCAGAGCTGAGGCCGATCGTCTGAACAATTTGAGCAGATCCATCAGAGTGAAGCTGGAACAAACCCACCTGATCTGATCTAGTGGAAGTGAACCAGATCTGATTCGAGCTTTGATCATAGGCCAATCCAAAGGGTTCGATGGAGTTCGATCCAGTAGTGAAATTTGCGAATTGACCGGTGGAAGGAGAAAATCGCCAGAGGAGTGGCTGGGTGTTGTCTGCGAACCACAAATATCCGTTCTTGTCGAAGATGAGGAACCATATGAAAGCAAGATGCTGATTTGTAGGGATGTGAAAAGTTTTGAAATTTTGGTTTGCCATGATGTACTCTACAATCATGTCTGTGTTATCCTCTGCGAACCAGACATTTCCTGAACGATCAACTGTTATCCCGAGGGGGACAGACTCCGGCTGAGGAATCGGGATCTCTTTCATCGGAGGATCAGGTAGCAAAGCATGATCATGGTTGTTTGAAGTCAAGGAAGATTGGAAGCGAATCTTAGGCGATTGCCATTCTCCTTGAGGTGAGGAGTAATTGCGAATCGCATCGTTTTGTGTAGATGAAAGAGAGCTGTTTTGAGACTCGAGAGGAGCGACAAGAATGGGAAGAACAAAGAAGAAAAAGATAATGAAGAATACTCCAAATGTTATTGAGAAAATTCCTCGGCCTGAGAACGGCCTAACATGTTTCGTCACAGATTCGCTCCGATCTGGGGGAAAGAAGCTATATGTTACTCTATCTCCCTATTTTATCCATCTCTCCGGAAGAACAAATCTTTCCCGACATCTTGACAATCAGCTCCATAACTTGTGAGGCCCAGAAATTACTGCCCTCTCAGGTTGATGCAACATCAACCGCATCCCAATGCGAGGTGAAGTAAATTGAGAGGGAAACAGCCTTAGGGGACAACCACTATGGTTCCGGACATCGGGTGGACATTGCAGTGGTACGGATAAGTCCCCGGTGAACTAAAAGTGAACTTGAAACTTTGTCCAGGGTTCAATATCCCGCTATCCCAAACCCCAGTATCAGAAGTAGTTGTGTGTTGGGTGTTATCTTTGTTTATCCATGTAACTGTAGTCCCTGCTTTCACAATAATCGGCTGAGTCGTTCCAAACGCAGAATTTGCGATCACTATAGTGCAGGGATTAGCGCAGTTAGGAGTTGGTCCGCCTCCTCCACCACCTCCACTGCTTGAAGGGCTCGACGGGATAGCTGGTGTTGAAGGGAAGTAAGATGAAACGACTGGTGCCAGTGAAATGATAATTAGTATAACCCCAAGAACGAGCCATAGCCACTTTGTTTTGAAAGTTATGTTGACTGTCTCCGGCTTTTCTGCACTAAAAGATGACATCTAACGCACCATCTTTCTCAAGATCTTCGAGGCTCAATCCTTCATTTATATTTTTAGCCAAATTGCCTAATTTTCTCGTTCTAGCCAGTGCCGAGCCCGCTAGAATTCTTTGCTGGTGTAATTATCAAAAGCCCCACCATGAAAGGATGGAATTTGCAGTAGTAATAGTATTTCCCGGGGCTCAAGCTTCCACTGACGATGAGCGTGTAAGACCTTCCTGGAGGAATAATTGGCGAAGTCCAAGCACTAGAGTTGAACGCGGTCGAAGTATGTGAGAAACCATCGTCATTGATCCAAATTATTTTTGATCCCGCCGAAGCGTTAATTGTTCCCGGAAGGAAGGCCGAATTCTTCATAGTTATCATACACGTCGTAATGCAAACTATTTTTCCGGGGGCCGGTTGCTGACAGGGTACAAGCGGTGCACAGAAGTACGGTGTGTTGCTCTGGCTCGCGACTTGCGCATAAACTACAGGGTACACCGCCACCGCGACTGCAAGAGCAGCAATACCAAAGTAAATGTACTTTGTTTTCATGGCAAGATATTCACTTGATACCCACTTGATTGAAAGAAGAATAAGCGACGCAACTTACAGTCTCATCATAATATCAAGCCGAAAACACGTAGCTGACGAAAAACCAGAACAAACAGTGACTGCGGTTCTCTTTTGGATTTAACAGTTTTCCAAATATTTTCACAGTTTGCTATCATGCGACTATGGCAAAGAGAACCTTACCCTTGATCTTTGTTGGTAGGCGATCGTAATCCTTTTCCTACCATTGCCAAGGGATTTTCAAAGTCCGCCCCCAAGTATAATTCGTAATGCCTCAGAAAAGAGTCGCAAAACCCTTTTTGGGCTTTCTTTAGTTAAAGAAGAAAAAGGCCGAACAGACAAAGTAATCCTCTTGTTCAAATAAGTTAATTAGAGCGAATGCGATCCACTCCAATGGACTTCTTGCATACGCCTGCTTTTCTGCGCACTCGTGGTGGGAAGACTTCTTTAGTAGCGGCTCTCGCAACCGGAGCAGGCGTTGGAACGTATTTATTTGGAATTTTCTTCATCCAAACGATACTTCTGATAGGCTATGTCGTTGGGTTTGTTGCAATAATGTTCTGGGAGAGAGAGCAAAGAAAGACATCCCAAGTGGTTCCGGAGATAAAGCTGACTGATGATGAAAGATGGAGCAGAAAGAAGAAACGGCTGGAGCAAATTGAAAAGAAACTTGGCAAGCATGACAAGAGTTCCGATTCGCAAGAAAGAAGGACACTTATCCAAGAAAAGAGAGAGCTCGAAAACGAACTTCGAAGAATCGAATGGTCGATAAAGGAATCTAGCCTGGCTGAAGTTTACAACGCAAACCTTGGCAGGTTAAGAGAGATCGGGAAAGCTCTTGAAGAAAGGGGAAGCGACGAAAGAAATGTGCCAACCGACATGGAATCTGCTTTAGGCAGAAAAGCAAAGCTAGGCACAGACCACGGCGGAGACGAAACAGACAGAGATCCTCAAAGAGATTCTGAGAAGAAGAAGAAGAGTAACCGAGACGAGAAGAAGCTAGGGGACATGGAGCTAGAAGACAGAAGAAATCTCGAAAGGATCATCTTAACTGTCGAGTCTATCCTCAAGAGCGAGCCCAACGAATCGCTCAAGATGTCGCTTGTTCCATTAGCTAATGAAATACGCGCTCATTACAACGCTATAAAGAAAAGAATTGGTAACCCAAACGTGCTTTCGGATTACTGGGTCACCTGGGCAATACTTTCTTCGGTAATTAACGGACTTGGTGTCGACAAGAGTTTGGAGCGCTATTCATCTCAGACCTTCCTTGCTAGATTCGATGAATTGTTGAATACAATACTTTTGAGATTCGAATCGAAGGAAAGCAATAGCGAGGCAAAAACAGTGATCGGGATTGAGAAAGATGAGCCCGCTGATTTGGTTTAATAGATTCTTGCCATGATATGAAGAATAAAGCGAGCAGGAGAAAAAAGAGGAGCCAAAGGAAATTGGAAAGGGAAAAGGAGATCGATGAAAGAGAGAAACCGGCTCCTGAGCAATTTAGCCGATCGAGACGATTCACACGGTTGATGATGCTTGGAATAGTTCTCGATCTAGTCCTTTTAGCCGATCCGATAGATCCCCTTGCAAACGCAAACCTTACGATTCACATGTTTCAGCACATAGGGCTCTTTGTGGGCTCTGCAATCTTTGGCTACGGGTTTGACAGATACGTCGCATTAAGGCTCAATATGTTGAAGCAGAAATTTCATTTCTTATACTCGGTGCTTTTCTCAATAATGAAAGCAAACCTAAAGACCAAGGGTCTCGTACTCGGCGCCGCGATCCCTGCGGTTGTGGTCACCTTCTGGCACTGGCCTTCGAACTTTGACCTTGCTGTTACTAATCCTTACGTCCACATAATCGAACACTTGAGTTTCATCTTAGCTGGCGGGCTAGTAGGGCTTTCAATTATCGCCATCCCGTCTAAGCTCAGGATCATTATGCTCTACGTCGGTTTTATGCAGGCTGGCATGATGGGATCAATGATGCTCGTTTGGCCTTACTTTTACACTACATATAGCCCGGTTCAAAACACGCAAATGGATGCAGCGATGATGCTCTTTGGAGCTTTTGGAATAATTGTTTCAAGCTCGGCACTTCTCAAAAGATTTGATGTTATTTGATTTTTTTAAGCGGCCGACCTCACAGAGAGGAAATCACAATTTTGAAGAACGAGAAACGTAGGGATTAAAAGTTGGAAGAAAATGAAGGCTATTTTCAAGGAAAAATGCATCCTCCAAAATCGTAATTGTAGCAAATTGTAATCAAAAACAAGATTTATTAACAATAAGGGGGTATTGCGGATCGCCTTGAAAAAGCGGACCCTTCTGTTCGCTTGGACGTTTATCTTGTTTCTTACCGTCCTAGTTCTTGAAATCGTTTATACTCCTTATGATTACGCGGGTTATATTCAGAACAATAATGTTGGGGAGGGTGTTGCTCAAGCAGATCGCCCTCCAATCGAGGGACCTTATCAAGTTGTGATGGTTACCTGCGAGCAGTGGCAGTTTCTCTTCTACCCCCATGTTGCAGGATCCCCGACGGCCACCATAGTCCTAGCTAATATTCCCGTTCTTTTCATAGTGAGGAGTATGGATGTTACTCATGGCTTTTACGTGAACACTGCAGGTCAGTGGGCGTCTCAGGGATTCCAGTTCGGTGTAATGGCAGTTCCAGGATATTACGACTATGTGGTATGGAATTTTCAGCCAACAGCCGCAGCCTACACCAGCGGTCAGTCGCTTTATCATGTCCAGTGCTCCGAGTACTGTGGAGTCGCGGCAAGTGGTCTTGGTCATCCTTGGATGGATGCCCTAATAATTGTGGTGCCTAACAACTCAACCGGTATCGCTATGCAGAGGCAGATGATGGACAACAACACGCCTCCGATTTTGACTGGAACTCTTAGCTGAACATGTTTCTAACCAATGAACAAGTGGAAGAAGGAAATAGATAAAGAAAAGAGGGAAAGAACGGGTTGAGTTCTCCCGCAACAGAGACGCAAACCACTGTCGTGGATCGCGAGCACGATCCAAATCCTTCAATAGGACGAGTAATTTGGAACATTATCTATAGCAAAGACTACAAGCACTTTGCAATGAAGCTTTTCTGCTTCGGAATGATCTGGCTGTTCGTTGCCGGATCTTTCGGGTTAGCACTTCGCACTCAGGCTGGCTTTTCTTACACCGGAGCCCTTTTGCCTCTTGGGTTCTTGGGTTATTCAACGATCGCCTATTTTCAAATGATGACCTACCACGCAGTAGTGATGTTCTTCGGAACAATCTTCACTACTGGATTTGCAATCGCCTATTATGCAGTTCCGCTGATAAGAGGAACAAGAAAGCTCGCCGTTCCTTGGCTTGCAAATCTGGGGCATTGGATGGTCGTCTTTGGACTTTACATGGTGATCGGTTCGAACTCTCAGTACATGTTCACCTTCCTCATTCCGCTCAAGAATCCGGCTTCGTTTTACATCGCAGAAGCGATTCAGTTCATAGGAGACGAATTTCTCATCATCGCACTGGTTGCGACCGCCTACATTGATAAACTTCCAAACGAGAAATTCTCGCTCCCGATCTCGTTCATAGTGATGGACTGTGTCGCGATGGGAATCGGAATCATTACCGTCGAGTCAGCAATTATCTGGACTATACTCTCTCCTCTAGGCGGTTTCAACCTGCAGGTCTTTTCCATTCCCAATGTTGAGGTGTTCCGTGCGGCCTTCTGGTTTGAGAGTCATCCTCTCGTGTATTTCGGTGCGTTTCTTGTGGCTGGACTTGCCATATGGTTCGCTATGATGTACGCGAAGCGTCCGATCTACAGTGAGAGAATGATAAGATACTGCATCGCCATGCTCTTCGTGCTCACAATGTCAGTTTACATACACCACATGGCTGTCGACCCAATTCCTCTCTGGCTAAGAGATGTATTTGCCCAAGTCGCAACTGAGCTTATCGCTGTTCCATTCGTAATCATGTGGACTCTGGTCCTTATCACACTCAAATATTCAAAGCCAAAGTGGGACGCGACTTTGCTGTTCTTGGTAGCTGCAATTGCTGGAAACATTGTGGGAGGGGCAACTGCAGAGCCGCTCCAACCGATACCAGCGGCTGACTTTACTGTTCACAACACAATGTGGATACCAGGTCACATTCACTTTATGATGGCGACCTTTACGCTCGGATCATTCTTCGCAGCGCTTTACTATGTAGCTCCAGAGCTTTTTGGGAGGAAGCTTTACTCCCAAGGGCTTGCAAAGTTCCACTTCATCGGCTGGACCGTTGGGATGGGTGCTCTCGAAGCAGCATTCAAGGTTCAAGGGGCGATGGGACTCGTGAGACGCGAGATCGTCTGGTTCTCAATATACGAGCCATGGTTCCAGATGGCTATGATAGGCGCTTGGCTTGCTGGTCTTTCAGCAGTTGCGTTCATTGTCAACATGTTTATGACTTGGAGGTTTGGTGAGCCGATGCCACCAAGAGTTCTTCCACGATGGGTGACGATCGGCCTTGCTTTGGAAACCCAATCAAGAATCAATGAGGGGAATCATGACCCGAACTATATTTATTCAAGAATTCCTTACCCCATAGGTCTGCAGGCTCTACCCTCTACTGAACTCGCAGAACCAACGAAAGAGCTTTCTGCAACCAAAGTCCACGAAAGCTTGTTTGGCAAGCTAATAAGAAGGGTAAGAAGCTATGGGGTAACAAGTGGCTCTCGTTCATCCTCTTCGGACAAGACTATCGGTTCAAATTCAAGTTAAGTGAAGTGAAAATCAAAAGAAATGAGCATCAGAATAAGAGCAAAGAGAAAGATTGCCGCCATCATTTTCATGATAGTACCTTTTGTTTTCTGGCTGACCGCGATAGGAGGAGCTAGTGCTTCTGGTTTCTTCGAGAACCAGACTGACGTTCAGCTTATGGTTCTCGGGGGAGCGCTATCAATGCTTGCCGGAACAATGTTCTGGGATTGATCTGTTGGGGGTGGAAGTTGAATCTATGGCTCAAGGTGGCTGGGTGAAGGAGTACATCTGGGTGATCGCATCAATAATCTATGTTGGCGGCATGTTCCCGATTTTTCTCTATTATCAAGCAAACCCAGGGAATAGGTTTGCGGGGCTTGAAAGTGTTACCATACTTTCGGTAGCCGGCGCATTCCTCCTTTTTGGTCAGCTCTTTGTGGCCGCGATCTTAGCCCCCTCAAAGAAAAGTTCAGAGAAGGCCGAGAGCTCAAAGTAATTTCACAAGCTATTGAGCCTTTTTGCGGTTGGCTTTTCTCCGTGTGAGTATTTATTTTCTCACAAGGCTCCCCAAGCTTGACTTTGGAACAGCTCCTTGGTCAAACTTTAAGCCGACTTTGGTGCTAGTAGCAGCTAATGCTTGAACAAAGTGAGCTAAAGGGATTTTCTCTCGAGAGAAAATTGATGATTGCAAATAGGAGGGAGAAGGAATCGTAACCTTGGGCCGCTCACTCCTGACAGATGATAACAAGAACAGAATAGGCGATTCATTGTCTCCAAGAGTACTGCTTGCTCTGATTCTGTCCCTTCTGGTTTGCCTCACTCTGTTCACTTCTATCGAATATTCGAGCGCACAAAGTATCAGTACGAGCAGTTCTCTTGTCGTCACTTCTCTTCCCTATTTCAGAGTGGGAGCCTTTGCTGTTTACACTGCAATAGGAGGGTCGATTCCCTTCTTTCAGGGAGTCTCCGGGAATTTTTCCTATCTTGTAACGCAAGTTTTCCCAAACGGGACGATGTACATCAAGTATAGCGCAAACGTCACTGGAGGATCAGAGTCGGAGATCCAGCCGGCCTTCTTCACTCAGAACCTTACTGACAGCGCTTTTGATCCGAAGCTCTTTCCAGCAGAACCTCTAGAGGTGCTCGACTCTCATTCACCCATAGTTCTTGACAACAGCACATGCACCTTTCTCAAGGCAGCTCAGATCACAGTCCCTGCAGGAACTTTCAACACAATCGAGTTCCAAGGAAAGGACTCAAACGGGACAACAGTGAGTTACTGGTTCGACACTTCTTCAGGGCTAGTAGTCCAAGGATCAGAAGGAGTTAGCGCTTTCCAGCTGGAGTATTCCAACATCGCTTCTCCCGTTGCCCTAAAGTCATCACTTTCTTCTTTTCTTCCCGCGATTGCCGTCTTTGTGGCTGGCTGGATAGCTGCGGGAATGCTCTTCTTTGGGATAAGGAGATATTATCTTCGGGCCGGTCAAAAACTTGCCGAATCTAGAAGACAGACTGGCGAGACTAAGACGAAGGAAACTCAACGAAAGAAACAATCAGACAAGCAAAAGTGAGAAAATTACAGAGATTGAAACGCAAGGAAAAACTCAGAACGATATCAGTGCCTTTCGGGAATGCTAGTTTCCGTAATATCTTGAAGCGAATCGATGTCGTATTGTGGATCAGGCTCAGCAAATAAAATCAGACCAAGCATTATGAAACCCAAAGCCACGAAAAGACCAAAAACAAAATACCAAATCCCAAATTCGTTGAACGTGGGCGCAGGCAAACTTAAGACTGACGACAGCACCATCTAGAAGCACGCTTCACGATTGTTTGAAAACATTGTAAAATATTTAAGTTGTTTGGGACTTTTGATTTCTTTGCCTTCGCTACTGTGAGAGGTTAGGTCGAGAATTTTGAATAGCTTGGCTCTCAACTTACCACGAAAAGAGGTGGGATCAAAGGAAGAAACGGCTAATAATGACTCTTCTTCTTCGGCGTCGTCTTCCTCCTCCTCTTCTCAAAGGAACTCAACAAAACGAAAAAGCAGGACGGGATTTCGAGGATATTTCAGCGTTTACCTAAGTCTTGCGATTCTGGCCGCGGCACTCATCTACATTGTCTACGGCAACCTCCCATATCAGTACTACTTACCCCTCAGCTTCGCAATTGTGGCTGTAGTAGCTCTTGCCGGATTTGTGATTCTTCTCAAAAAGATTGAAATTTGATGGTTGCTCTAAAGTTTAAATAATATTTTCCTGTTTCAAGATCGGACTCGAGTCATGCGAACGACCACAAGGTACTTTTTTGTCGGCTTTGCCATGGTCGTCGTCTTCGTCCTAATATTTTTCACGGCTTCTTTTCTGATCAATGTTAGTTCGGATCAGGCTAGTACTTTCTATGTCCCAGAAGTAAGTGGTACTCTAAATTTCGCAAATCCTGGTTCTGAAAGCTTCTGGACTCTTGTTCCGACTAAGAATGTACCGCTGATTGCATCTTCAAACTATCCGCCTTCTGGAATGACACCAAACGCACAGGTTCAGATCGCGTGGACAAATTATGGGGGAACTGCTCAGCTTCTTGTCAAGATGAAATTTGTAAATGCGGCAGGCGGTTCTCAGTTCGGAACTTCAACTGCATATACAGCTTCTCCACTTTTTCCTTACGTCAATGATACTGCATATCCAAGCGGAAAAGTTATGCCAATGTATCAGAATCTGAGCTGCACGAGCCAGTTCTCAAGCTGCTATGGCGGAATTTATCCCCAGGACGCAGGATATTTGCCACTTGCGACTGGAAGCAACTATGTATACCCAGAGCAAGCGATAGTGATGCTCGGAATTGCGCCCGGGGCAAATACTGATGCTTGGTTTGCAGTTTCTTACAAGCCCAAGATGGTTCCGGGAACGGCGGGGGCTCTTGATACTGGTTCAGGAGGAGCCGCAGAGCTCTGGCTTTGGTCCTCAAACCCCACAGATAACGCGACAAATGATGTAGGGTATCCTGGGCTCAAGTTTCCAAACGGCACAAGTTTGAGTGGTACTCTGTTCGGTTTGCCCTCACGAGTTTCCTACGCAATGGACGGTTATGCCAATGCCACAGCTTTCTATCAAATTGGAGGGATGCCAAATTCCTCACAATTCCTATACATTAACAATCCAAGCCTTGAAACTGCGAATCTCTCAAGCATCGGGAGTATAACAAGTATCATGAACCCATTTGAGGTTCAGGCAAAAGGGGTTTATGATCCATCGACCAATAGCTGGACTGTGGAATTTATGAGAAATCTGACTACGACCTCAAGGCTGGGAGAGAATGCCTATCAGGAGCAGTTCAACCCAAACAACCCTAGCAATTACTACATTGCTTTTGCAGTGAATCAAGGAGGAGCGAGCGAAACATACCTCACTTACTATGGAAGCGTCTCTTTCTGGTGGAGGCTCAATTTTAAGGGCACGCCAGCGTACGTAGGATATAACAATCAATATGGTTCCATTCTGAATCATGAAAGCACCAGCCTGTTTGTTCTTCTTGTTATGGCAATTGCCGCAATAGCTCAAGGAGAAAGGAAGAGTGGTACCACCACATTCTTCCAGGGGAAAAGGCCGCTGTATAGCTCTTTTTTTCGGTATGTGGTCTAGTCAATCGACTTTCAATCCGTAGCTTTCTTTCTTCTTCTTTCAATTGGTCTTGCTGTCGCGAGCATTCCGTAGGCGGGATTTTGTGCTCAATATTTCTGGGAAGAAGGCGGCTTTATTCTTCTGTACCATGCATTAACAGAAGGCAATGCAAAATTCTCAGATCCCAAGGTAAGGACAAGAGTGGCGAGTCTCAGCAAGTAAAGCCGCATAGAAAAATTCCAACGATATTGACTTGCTTTGGGATTGTGTCCCTAGTCTCTGATTATCTGGAGTATGTAACAACTTCCGCACACTGCGGAGGCGGCCAAACTTTTTGCGAGAGCCTGTATAGGATTCCTGAAATAGAGCTTGCAATCTTTGGTGTGGTTCTTGCCTTGAGCGGTGGAATCTTGCTACTATTTCACAAATAGAGGGAAACAGGTAGAAGTGGGGAGCGAACTTTCGGAGACTAAAGCGAGAAAGAAAGGGGTCAAGTCAGACTATCATATGTGTGGCAATACTCTGCGCAGTTAAATGAGAAGATGAAGCAACGATGAAAAGATAGACTTGTTTTAAGAGCGACAATTTCAAAACCAAAATCTAACAGAAGAAGACGAAAAGCGAAATGAACAGGAGGGTTGTGCTTCTTACACTTCTCATAGTTGTTGTAGCAATAATTGGTTCAGTTGCGGCTCTCTACTCTTATGGCACCTTACTGAATACTCATTCTCATCCTTCGAGCTCGACCACTAGCACAGGCACTATTCCGGTCGTCGATGTGATCATCCCGAGTCTCGTGAGAAAGTATGACTCAGGAGATGTCAATTCTCAGCTTAACCTCACGGACGGTGAATCCATCACGCTTCTAGTCCAAGTCTACTCAACTGCTAATCTCAATCTTTCGATGACGTTTCAGGCCTACTTGCTTGGGAGCACATCCATCGGAAGCAACGTATCGGATTACTTCACTTCAAGCTTTGCAAATCCCATCCTCTCAGTCAAGCCTGGAGTAGGGGAGAGCACCAACATGACTCTTCATGTTTTAGACGATGCCCCTCAGGGGGTCTACAACGCGGTTGTCTCAGCCTCTGACGTGAAGAACGCTTCTGATGTGTGGGGAACTTTGTTTCAAATCAAAGTAGGAGGATAGGGACGAGAATCCTCGTCTCCCCTCTTATCCTTTAGAATTTGAAGACAACGAAGATAGATTTGGGGAATTTTCGAAAAAGAAAGTTCGCTCCAAAACTATAAATCAACCTGAGTTGTTCGATCTGAATTGTCAGGCGAGTGCGGAGTATGGCGCAAGAGCTGACCGGACTTGTTTCAATAATAATCGGCGTGGTTTTCTTTGCAATAATCCTCTAT
>CADDZS010000067.1 GCA_902812485.1 archaeon | reverse complement strand
TTAGTTGCATGCTAGTTTGCACTAAGCTATTTTCTCGATTGTTTATTACAAATAGAATTGGTCTAGTGTTAGACTAATCAACCTCGTGCCGACAGCAAAAAACCTCAAAGAAGAATGGAAATATACGCTAGCAAAGGAAACAATTTGCTCTATGTGAAAGTGGAAGTTGAGAGATTATTGAGCGCTCTCTCTCACATTTCGAAAGGGAGAGAACTGACAGAGAGAGGAAGAGAAAAAGAAGAAACTCGGAAGAGTTACTATAAGATCACGATTTGCCCGATGATGAAGCCGAGGAAGAAGATGAAGTCATTCCCTGTTGCTGTTGGTCTTGCTTCCCTCCACCATCGCTTGGTGAAACACTCGACGTTGTTGTTGAGCCAACAGTCGAAGGCTCTGGTTCAAGCGGGACTGGAGGAGGAGTCGTCGCCATCACGTAGCCAATCCATCCTAGTATAGCCAAAATTGCAAGCACAGCCACGAAAGCCGTTATCTCGAGAACGATGAGTGGTGCTACCAGAAATATCAAAACGCCGTAAATAATTACACCTACGACTGCGCCGACCACGAGGGCGGCTCCAATAACTCTATCGCGTGCCATGTCCTGATACTTACTCTACACAGATTTCAAAGCACCTTATTTATGCTTTGTACCGAAATCCTTTGAGAGCCTAGTAAAGACTAAATCTGCCCAAGGTGTCGGATTGGGCGAGAAGGTAAATACCGCGACTCACTCATGCACCTTAAGACGCACCCTATTTTTCTCGCCTTTAGGATTAGTGATGGAGGATGGAGTGCTGACAACTCCCTGTGTCCAAGAAGACAAGTGATGACTCCGATGTTGAGAAAGGAGCCGACCGTGAGGTCACTAGACGATCCGAGCGAGGAGAGAAAGCATCTCATTCCGCTCGCAAAACAAGCTTTCCAGCTGGCCTTCCCTCAAATGTTGTTGACTCTGAGTTGAGAGGTAGAACGCTTCAGGCCTATCTCTACATGCTTAAAAATGCAAAGCCCATTGGGGTGAGGGAGCTTCAGAGGGCTCTTGCTCTTTCGAGTCCCAGTGTTGCCTATCATCACCTTGAAAAGCTCGAGCGTCTTGGTCTCGTCGAAAAAGACGAGTATGGCGAGTATGCCCTAATCAAGAATGTCGATATCAATGTGCTTCAGGCCTTTTCTCACATAGGCCGGCTACTCGTCCCGAGGTTCATATTCTACGCCATGTTTTTCACAACTCTTCTGGTCGGGTATATTCTCATTTTCCGAGGAGATTCCAACATATTTGCGATCGCCTTCGGAATTTTCTCCTGCGTCTTCGCTTGGTATGAAACGCTTAGGACATGGAGGAAAAGACCCTTTTGAGTTGGTGTGTATTCGTCCACCTCCCAAAAAAAGAGGAAGTAGACCTCAAAGAGCGGAAGAATAAATGGAAGGAAAAACGAGAAGGGGAGCTATCAGAACCATTCCATCTTTCCTTCCGAAACACTTTTTCTCTTGTTTCTCTGAGAAAGATTAATCAGGCAAGTTGCCTTGCTAGAAGGTTGCCATGACTCAAACTCAAGAAAGAGTGCATTGGATCGAGTTCCGGAACCTCAAAGACTTGTTCTCATTCGTGATCACAAAATCAATCCCTGGCCAGCAGTTTCTTTCCGTTATCAAGTATAGGCAGCACACCTACACTATGGCACCAGTCAACGACTCTGTAATGATTTTCTTTTCCAAAGAAGACCCAAAGGGAAAGGTCTATGCTTGGGATGCAGAAAGAGACGATTTCGTGGTTCTTCCCAAAGCCGACAGATCTAGGATAAACATTCTCATCCAAGAAGTTGAAGAAGACACACTCATCAAGTCAATCTTTTACAGCTAGAATGTAGATCCACTTCCAAAATGAGGGGTGCCGAACGAGGGCAGGTCGACTCTCTCCCTCCCCCCTCATCTTCTCATTTTTTTGTGGAGCCCTTGGAAATCTGGCTGTAACCTTCTCAGATGAAGGAATCCCTGAGTTGTTCTAAAGGGTAGAACTATTTACGCCAAGAAACTTTCAATAATGTTACGAGACCGCTCTTTTCACAGAGAGCCCCCTTCTCCATCATTTAGAAAGCAGCATCATCATCATCGAATCAAGGGAAGAGAAATGAATACCAATCTCAAGACATCTTTCGGGGCAATACTTGGAGTAGGCCTCGGAGTAATCGTCCTAGTTGTTCTCTCCTCCCCTTCCTTTCTGAATTCTAGTCTTTACCAAGCATCTCCTGTTCACGCTTCAGAGAACCCAACTTCGATTCCAGAGAACAGCTCTTTCTCAGCGTCAGCTAGCGCCAGAAATTATTCTCCCGTTTCTCCACTCCCTAGTTCCGATTTCGCTTCGACCCTCTCTCGTTCCGGATTTGAGATTCCAATTATTCTTGGCTTGCTTGTGTCCGTGTCGCTCGGAGTTTCGATCATAATTTCGAGAGAGACGTCTCGGAGAGTTGTCTCCGAAGACTCTGCGAAAGTAAACAAGGATTGTGAAGAAAATCAGAAATGATCTATGCTGAACCAGCCCTTATGCACTGGGAAAGAAGAAAAGAGGAAGAGGAGAGGGGGGAGAGAGACAGGTAGGAAATCGCGGAGAGGAACAATCTCAAAATAAATGGAATAGATGAAGATATTTGTTCGTTAGAGATCTTTTTCCTCAATCTCCTCCCTTGGTTACGAGTCCTCCCCCGGAAAAAGAAGGAAAGCTCTGCCTCGAACTCCTAGCCCATAAGGCGCTGATCAGAGAAGCAACAAGCAAGAAGACTGCAGTTGCTTCGAAAGGAAGGTTGAGCGGATAGAACTCCGATACATAGCCGCTGAAGAACCCGAAAACAACTGATCCGATTATCTGTGCCGAAAATAGTACCCCGAACTGCGCTCCTTTGCCATGCTGCTGCACCTCTCGATCTCTTTTTCCCCTCCTCTCGAGAAAAGCTGAAAGCTCCGAGTAAATTATTGGATAAGAAGCAGAGAGAAAGAATCCGCTCACCACGAGCGCAATCAGCGCGAGGATGAAATTCTCAGGAAATAATGCGAACATAAGGGTCGCTAGCGCCGCAAGCGCATAACAGGTTGTCAGTAGTTTCGCCCGCTCCATGAGCAAAGCAAGTTTTCCAGTGGTAAGCGCCCCGATGAATGCACTCGCGATCCATGCTGAGATCAACAAATTCGCCGAGACTATGCTGAAATTGTTCTTCGCAAGAAGACTGTTCCCATAGTTTACAAGAACCGCAAACGAACCACCTGAGATCAGCATGGTAGATAGGAAGAAGGAAGGAAGGCCGAAAGCTCTCTCAACAAGCGATATCTCTTTAGAGTTTACTCTTCTCCTATGTTCGAATCCTTGTACCTTTTCATCTTCTTCCGTAGGATCTGAATTATTATCCTCAGCTGTTGCTTCTTTCGAATCCGACACATCCAAAGAAGTTCGAGCTCCCTCGTCTCTTAGATTCACATTGCTCGATTTTCTCTTTCCTGATTGAGGAGAAGAAGAAGAAGAAACACGAGTTCCTCTGAAAGCGAAGATTGTTATTGTCACGATCGAGAGGTCTAAAGCTGCAAAAATCAAGAAGATGTCCCTCCATCCGAAGGACATGTAAAGTGGGGCTGATACCAAGAAGACGAGCAGGATTCCCAAGTTCCCAAAAGCACTCTGGAATCCCATGGGGCCGTCCAGATTTCCCGTTTGATAGCTCCTTGAAATCGCTGATACACCCACCGGGTGAAACACACTCGATCCGACCCTCAAAACGATCACTCCGATGAGAACTGACAGGAAAGCTTTCGAGAGAGTGAAAACAACCATAGACACTGCAATCATCGAGATACCAACTGAGAGCAATATCCATGGTTCGAACTTTTCTGAGTAGTGCCCAGCAATTGGCTGGAAGACCACGTTCATCAAATAGCCAGCTGCCACCAAGATCCCGATTTGGAAAACTGGGAACCCGAAGTCTAGTAAAAGAACAGGGAACAAAGTGGCGATGAGTGATGTCGAACCATCATTGATGGCATGATTCAGGGAGACGATGTAAAGTATCTTGTTCTGTCTTTTGAGCCCTTCTCTGTTCTCATCTTTCCACGGGGACCTCAATCTAGATCTCGATCTCTCTGCGACTACCTTGAGCGTTACCTAAAATAAAAAGAAAAACCACTCGAGAGTAAATGTTTGCTACTCTCTTGAAATCAAGAGAGCGGAGGAAAAAGTGTCTCACACAACCTCTTCTCTTCTTTTCTTGATGAGGTTGAAGAAACTAACTATAGCGTTATAGATATACACTTGGAGGAATCTGGGCTATGATGGGGGAGCAAGTAAGTTTACATTCATTTCAATTTAAGGTATGATGATGGCGTATCTGATTTTTTAGGGAAAAAAGAATACTCTGCTTTCTACTCTTCGCTCAGTCTGCTCTGCTCTTTTTTTGCGCCTACCTCTTTCTTCCCCTTTACTGTTCCACGAGCTGCTGTTGACGCACCTTCGCTTCAGCTTTTCTTGCGTTTTGGAGTCTCAGCCTTCGCTTGACAGCCCCATCTTTCTCTTCATCATCCCAGAATCGCCTCATGCAGTCCTTGTTTTTGAACAAGTGGTCTACGAAAGCAGTTCTAGAAAATACCCTACCGCATTGCGGGCAGGCTCTCATGTTCGCCGCTTGCTGCTCCTCGGACTGCTGCTGGGCCTGAGACAGCTGCTGCTCTTCCTGCTGCTGCTCTTGAATTACGCTCATACCTCCGTTTCACGACCCAACTAATTTAGACACCTCCAAGTATCTAAATTTTTTCCACATTCTCCGAATTTAGTAGCGTCACACAGCTATTGCTTTTTAGGTTTTTGCGGTGTTTTCTCCCCCTCTTCTCCTGCCAAGGGGAAGGCATCCAATCATCCTTTTCGAGGGGGAAAAGTAAGGGATTCGAAAACAGTGAAAATCTCGTTAGTGAGGATCGAGCAAGCAAAAGATAGGGAGCTCAAAATCGAGAATCCAATAAATTTCCTACAGGAAAAGTTCTTCCACATTGAAAATCAATTCGATTTAGAGCGATCGCTAATTAAAAATCTCAATGTTTTAGAGCAGATCGAGGAAGAAAAGTTTTCCTTGTTATTTCTTTATCCCTTCAAATAAGCAAAAGAAGCGAAGAGAGGGGAGATTGAATGAAGGGAGGGAGGAAGAGGCGAGGAAAGGAAACGAAGAAGGGGACAGGACAGAGAGTTATTCTAGTCCACTTGTCTTCTCCCAGAAAATTACACCAAATGGACGCAATGTCTTGCACCACAGCCCATCGACTCAACCATTGAGACGTCCTCTCTGCCGAGAAAGGCTCTCAGAAAGGTTGTGTCAAAAACCTTGCAGACAAGATCTGGATGGGTTTTGGCAACCTTGAGAACTGCGCAATTGGTTCTCACTATCCTCGGAGACTTTCCATCTTCAGTTTTCTCTAGCCTTGCACTGAATCCTATCTCGTTCAAAACTTCGACGAGTTGCTCGAGCTTCTCCTGTCTTCGCAACACTCTCTTTCTCTTTGGGAGGGCTTCCTTCAAATCTTTCGCGATATCATTTGCAAGGCTCTCCATGACTTCCATGGCAAAATCTCTGTTGAGCGAAGACATCTTTCCAAGAAGTGAAGCGAGAAAGACATCATATTTCTGAGAAAGCAAATTCCTGCCTTGATCGGTAATTGAATAGATCTTCTTTGGTCTCCCGAGTGTGGCTCTCTCAAATCTATAGCTAACTAGGTTGCATTTCCTGAGAGCTTCCATGTGCTTTCGCACCGCGCTCACGTTCATGTTGAGGATTGAAGCTATTCCGTCCGCAGTCCTGTCTCCTTCAACCAAAAATTTCATGATCTTGCGCTTCGAATCTCCCAAAAGGAGCCACGCGAATTGATCATGGGTCTTCGTGGCCCAGTCCAGGACAGTCGAAGAGTAGGAAGAGGAGTAAGAAGAAGGAGGAGAAGCAACCAAGCCAGCATTTGAAGGATTTGGTCCTATCTCTTCTGGAGAGGCCATCTAGGATCTATTTCACCGCCCTTCCTTGGGATTGACCCTTTCTGGAACCATTGCCGCTGCTACTATTATTCTCACGTAACCACAGAGCGACCGCATCGTGCATATGTATTGACTCAAAGCTTCTCACCTCTATTCTTCTTGCATCCGGGAATCTCCTAAGACACTCCCTTGCGACATCTTCGACGAACCTGCTATTGCCCTGCGATTTCAGTACAACGTTGGCCTCATCAACTCTTTTCAAAAGAGCGACAGGCGATGACGAGAAGCACTCTGACATCTTCGCAATGATCCCAAAAAAAATTGGAGAAAGTGGAGCCTGAGATTCGATCTCCATTGTCAACTTGGCCCTCTGCATGTGCCCGATTCCTGAGATCCTCTTACTACACGGACATGAAGTTATCCCGTTGACTGAGAAAATGTACCCAAAAGGATGCTTTCGCGAAGTGCTAACACAGATTTCGGCAAACTGATCTGCGTATGGAAGTTCGAAATTGCATCGGACCGAGCTTCCCGGTTGCGTTGTATCCACTTCTTTACAAACAGTTGAGATATAATCCTCGATTTTCTGTGCGTTTTTTGCAGCAGCTTGAGCTGCCGCCACGAGCCTACTCATGTGAACCCCTCTATTCCCAGAAGTCGGAGTAAGTATCGATATCGTGACAGGCAATCGAGGCTCAAGGTGAGAAAAATTGATCAACAAACGAAGTCCAGCTATCCCAGCTTGGACATCAGGCTGAGCCTTCTCCTGCTGAACCTCGTACTCAGTATCAAGCAAATATTCGGAAGGCTCTTGCTGTTGTTGTTGTTGCTCTTGCTCTTTCTTCTTCATCATCATTTCTCGATCTGAAAGATTTGAGCTTCCGTTTCGGGCTTTGTTGAAGTAGTCGCTCGTGTTATTACCATCATAATCTTCTCCTTCTCCTCCCCTACGCTCATCTCTTTTGAATCTCTTGTTGAAAGACAAATCGAAAAGGACATCTCTCTGCAATCTTTTTCCTTTATTGTTTTGTTGTTCTTTTCTCACTTCTTTCTCATTCGTTTCCTGAAATTGGCTCCGGATTCACAAGAATGTATTCCCCATTGACCAAAACCTCGTAGACTGGCTCTCGTGGTAGATCCTCTTGAAACTCAGCCGTTCCGTCTCTCAAATCCCACACCGCACCGTGCCCTAAACATTCGACCTTGTAACCATCAAGAGTTCCCTCGGCCAGATCCCATTCTGCATGCTTACAAATAGCACCTATCGCATAATATTTTCCAGCAACGTTTGCAATGAGTATCCTCTTTCCGTTGACGTCAAATGAACACATGGTGCCTTCGGGCAAATCGGACCTCTTTGCGACTTTGATAAGGTTCTTTTGAGCGTCCGTTGCCAATGCAGAGCCGAACTCATACAGAATACAGGATCCGTATAAATAGTTTAATCATCAATAGGTGTCTATAGTAGGGGAACGGGAGGGGGAGAGAGACACGTTTGAATTGACACAAAAGTCTTGTCCACACACCTACGTTTCACGTGGTCGCGTCTTTCCTTTTTCTTACCTCTCCGAGTAGTTTGGTGAGATCGCGCACTTTTACAAACTCCAGATCCTTCACAGTGTTTGCAATTCTTTTCACAAGTGATTGTGAATCTACACCAAGAGATAGAGAATCGAACTTCGCAAGTGCTCCCTCCCATTTCATTGGGCGTGTGACAAACCCTTCGTAATCTCTTTTCTCTTCGCTTATCTCTAGCTTGCCTCCGATTTGTCGGTTAAGCTTGATCTTAATCGAGCAACGCATTTCTCTTGGGAAAGAGTCGCTGAAGGCCTTGTCAGGAAATACTTTCACCTTTCTAAGAAGTTTTTGCACATCTTGTCTTGCTATCCGTTCTTCCTCGTACTGCGTCGGAGTGACTTTGCCGTCCAAGAGAGCGACGGCGAGTATGTACGGCAGACTGTGATCTGCCTGCTCCTTGGTTTTCACATCGTACTTTTCTCCTTCTTCTCCTCCACCGATTATGTTGTAGGCAGTATCGAATATCCTCACCTCGATCGTTTCGATATCCTCCGACTTCAAGTTGAACTTCTCCTTGAGATCTAGCAAGCATTCAATCGCTGACTGTGAGTGTATCTCCGCATTGTATTTTTTCAAAATCGTCCTCAACACTGCGTCGAGTCTTCCTTCCTCCTCCCCTTCCTTCTTCCAATCGATTTCGAACCTGCCTGAGATAGAGTCCATAAACCCTTTGTTTCCTTCGAAAACCTCCAAGGGGCCGGTTATTCCGTGTTGGGCGAGAAGCGTCGCCTCCATCGCCCCGAAAGAGACAAACGGATATGCAAGGCCCTTCCAATTTGAGAGCTTTCCTGTGCGAGTCACCCTTAGTGCATTGAGAGCAGTCCCGCTTATCGCGATCGCGTTCGCTGTCTTTCTAGCGTCTAGCTGAAGAGCCCGAGACACCCCAGCCGCCACGGCGTATGCTCCTTGGGTTGTGTGATCAAATCCCTTTGATCGAACAGGTGCAACTTCGCTCAGCCTACACTGCACTTGGTAAGCGACAGCAAGGGAGACTAGGAAATCCTTCCCGCTAGAATCTGATAGCTCAGCAGCAGCTAGAACGGCCCCCACGTTATCGCTGGGGTGACACGTCTCTCCCTTTGCGAGAAAGCTGTCGTTGTAATCAAGATATCTCACAAGAGCGGAGTTATAGAATGCAGCCCGATCTGGCGATGTCTTTGAATCACCACTACCTTCTCCTATGAGCGTGCAAAGAGGGGAACCTCCTAGCTCGGTTGTAAGCGATTTTAACGTATTGATCGGAGGAGCGCCTAGAGCGCCAAGCGCACATCCCAGAGAATCCAATACCCTAATCTTGAGCTGCTCAACTGCCTCCCTTGAAATTTGATCAAATGATGAGGAAACAACGAAATCTGCAAGCTCTTCGACAAGTGTCAAACCTTCGCCGCTCTAACCTCCCCCTCCTTCTTCTTGTTGTTGTTGATCGGCTTGAGGCTCTGGAACGGGATAGAAAACAAGCCCGTCGATAACCTTCGCAAATGGGGTCAAATGATGTTCTCGCCCAGCTCCCTTTCTGCTAGAGATGTGGACCACTCTCACTCCCCTCACGATCAAGGCATCAGATAGGAGCAACCTGTGGCACCTGTATGGATTTCCTTCCGCGCACATTATCGCAATGCTTTCTTTCTTCGCAAGAATGATCAGTCGATCCAGTGCCCGGCGAAACTCTCTTGTTTGCATATAATCCGCGTATCCCCTAAACGATTGGTTCTTCCAAGCTAGGTTTGGGAACAGTGAATCTCCTTTTGGCCTTCTCAACCCTCCTAGTTCCTTCATGTGTATGTAGCCCAATCCTTCTTGGTTCAACTTCCTCTCAAGAAAATCGCCGTTAAATTGCGGGTTGTGTCTAGATTTTGGAATCGTCCTAATATCTACAAGCAAGGTAATCCCGTGAGCTTTAAGGATATCCACAAATTCCTCAGCGGATCTTGTCGAGTGACCAATCGCGAAAATTATCTCTCCCCTTCCCTCCCTCATCCCTCGTCTCTTTCTTGCAACTTTCGATTTTTTCTCAGGATGGGGTGTATGAAAGTTTCCTTCCTTCCCAGATTGTACTGTCACCCCAGAGCTTCAGGCGCCATGCTGTGAACTCTACGACCTGCGAGTGGTCGATGAACAAATTGACATCTCTCCCGAAAGTAGTGAGATACCATTTGAAAACTGGTGGATCCGAAGCCTCGAACATGAATACCTTGTATCCAAATCTTTCAACCAGCTTCTTGATCACGTCCTTTCTCCACTTCTCCGGTGGGAGATCTTCGGTTATGCCCTCGGATTCGACCATGATCATATGGGCTCCAGCTTTAAGGTGAGCATCCACCTCCTCCGAAAAGTCGTCAAAGCTTCTCATTTTCATCCTCCCTTCGTAGCCAGCGATGTGAGTCCCAGCTCCTGCCCCGATCATGATGGAAACCTCTGGCTTTGCCTTCAAATTCATCTTCTGAACCTGCTTTACGATTCTTATCTTGTCCTCAAGCGGGATTGGTGCAAGCCCGCTAGAGACTTCTATAACGTCAAAACCCAGCCTTTTGCACTCGTCAATGTACCTATCCACTGCCTTGCTTCCCTCAACGATAACTCTCTCCACAAAGCCGCCAGTCGAGACATAGACTCTATTTTTGTGGCATGCTTCAATTATTCTTCTCACTTTCGCCCGTGAGAGGAGCCTCATTGAACCGCCAGCGAATTTGTAGCCGTCAAAGTACTCCCCCCAGTCCTCTAACAGATCCTTAAGGTAGCCATAGGTGACAGAGGTGTAGTATGGCCCCCTTATCTCAATGACTCCCTTTTCTCTTGGCTTCTTCGGAATCTCTTCAAGCTTGACAAAATCGAACGCTTTCCCTTGTTGTTTCATTTTTTTGATCCTTCTTCTCCTCCTACTTTCCTTAGTCACAGAATGAACAAAAAGGAGACTGGCGCTTATTTACGTGTTAACCGAGAAACTCAAAACTGCAAAACGCTTACTTTTGTAAGATAAGATACTGCATGCTCTCTATCTTTCTCTGTATACCTCTTGCACTTGAGAATTGGAGGGAGAATCCAAACTCAGATTGTGTGTGCTTGCAACCACTTTTTCGCAGTTTTTCCTATGAAACTAGAGTGTGATCTCTTTCGAATCTCTCCTTTTTCTTTGAGAGGATCTTTTCGACCTCAGATGCAAGCACAGTACGATGGCACTTCTCCGCGTCTTTGCAGCTACAAAGAAGTGTTATTTTCGAATTCTTTGCCTTCCTTGCGAGCTCTTCCAGAACTTGCTCCTTACCCTTGAGGCTCTTCTTGTATTCCCTTTTGAACTCGGCCCAAGATATCTTCTTTGCTTTCCATTTCCTTATGAGTTCCGGTTCGGTTCCGAGTTCTTTAATCCACAGATCGATTTTCGACTTTGGGACCCCACGCGGCCAGTATCGCATCACTAGGATTCGCTCGCCGTCTGAATCTTCGGCCTTGTCATAGATTGTCTTCTTCGTTTGAATCAAAAAATAGTGTCTCAGCTCCGAGACAAAACCCAAAATCTCATTTTCCACCTTTTTTTGGGCGGCGACAGTTTATAAAAGCTGATGCCAAATGAAGAACGCAATTCTATAATATCTTGACTGGTAACACTTCTTCTGTCCTACTTTTACATAGCTATCTCTCGCTTCTCTAAGAGTGGGGAGGAGGAAGAGGAAAGAAACGCAAACAAGTCTGGATTCAAGTGACGCAAGCAGGAAGAAGGAAAAAGAGGAGAGAACCCATTTGCCCTAACTCGGAGCAACCTGTATTGAAGAGATCTGAGACGAAGGGCTCCCGAGAAGAGATATGCTCAGGACGTTTTCACCGCTTCCGAGAAATATTTGATCGCTTCCTACAAGCGAAGAAGGATCGTAATTCCCGCACATCGTACCCTGTGCAGTCCAGTTCAAGTTGTCGACGCAGAATGGTGATGTTGATCCGAGTGTAACTGTGTAAAGAGCTGGGGTAGCCGCGTAAACTATAAGGTCTGCAGTGTTATTCATAGTCCATTGTCGAGCGCGCTCTGGACTCCACTTTGAGGAACCGAAGAGTACTATCGGCCCTTTTTGAGCTATCTCTGTGATTGCGCTTGGAGAAACCCAGTTTTTGAGCTCGAAAAGAAGGACGTTTCGATCTCTGTACACAGGGGGACCGAGTCCCCTGCTAAGAGCTTCGTAGAGTATTTCGAAACTGACCTTGGTCATTGCTTTGTAGTGGACGATGATGTATTTTATGTGATAGTACGAGAGGACGATCGGAGCGAGCTGAAATTCGCTCACTGGTTCGCTGATCTGGTTGAGCTTGAGCCTTCCCAGGGAGGCCTTGTTTGGGCGTGAAAGAATTCGCAGGTAGAGCTGGACATACATGTAATCCGGAAGAGTGTTTCTCGCCTGGGAAATCTTTCCGTTGACTAGAGGTTTTCCGTAGAAAGTTTGGGCGTATATTGCGAGCTGAGTCTGAGTCAGGGAGGAGGGAAGCTCAAGAACGGAGAATTGAGTAGGATCCTTCGCGATGATCGAGTAAACTGGATCTTCGTGATATGACTGGACGTTGATGATTGGTATGAATTCGAGCAGTATAAGGATCAAAAGAATAATCCCTACTATTTTGGTCCTCCGCACATTCAAAGAAGTTCCGAAAACACTTGTCAATTTCGAGATAGCATCAATGCCATATGCTGCAAGCATTGCTAGACATAACATCAGCAATATGGAGAAGCGAGCGTCCGCACGAAAGTATTCGACAATCTTGAAATGATAGTAAAGCAGATCATATGGTGTCTGTATTGAGAGCTGGGAAGGGTCAGCTGAGGGGCCCAGTGATAACAGGTAAGCTCCGAAAGCAAGTCCAACAAAGAAAATTCTTCTTCGATCCTTTGAAATTAAAGCACCAATCGCGGCAAGCGCAAGAGTCGTGTAGCCAACGAAAATCATCCATTGGGAATGCCCTCCGAGTATGGGTTGAAGAAAGGGAGATTGGGAGGAGTACACTTGAGAAAATATCGTCCCGTAAACCAAGTAGCTCGGCGGAGGGATGATGTAATACATCGGCTTTGCAGAGTTCCCGAGAGTCGTGGAGAGGGGAGGAGGTGGGTGAACAACTCCGAGAGCCTCGTATGCGGGCACCAAGTAGGGCGCACTAGTTAAGAACCAAACTGCGAACACTGTCATGATCAGATACAGAACCTTGACCGGAGATGAGAACTTGGTGATTACGAGATGATAAATGAGATAGACCAGCGTAATCACGAGCGAAATTACGAGTAGCTGAAGATCTGTGAGTGTAGAAAGCGTGAGGAATATTCCCGCCACCACCGCGAAAGCCATCTTCCTCCTTTCGAAAGCGATCATAAGCGCGAGGAGATAAGCAGGAAGCCATTCAATACTTGAGAGATTCGGGTGCCCGAAGATCGCTTGGCTTATGTGTTGGGGAAAGTAGGCGTAGATAAGCCCTGCCCCAAAGCTCGCAATCCAAGATTTCGTGAGATGCCTTGCAAGCAGAAACGCAGTGTATCCCGAGAGCACTATTCCAAGGAGTATTATGAAATTGAAACCTGCTATGTTCCCGCCAAGGATCAGCGAGAAGGGCCAAGAGATGAAGCCGTCTATGTAGTCCATGGTTTGAAGCGCGAGGGAAACTCCATAGGGCGCAAAGAGGTTGTGAGTGTAAAGCATGTTTTGACCTGAGAGGATCGCAGTCCTCATCCACCAAAAGTTCCACATGAAATGATACTTGTCGCGCCCTCCCTGGAGGGCAGAAGTCACACCAAAGCTCGGAATGAGCGTCGAATTCCTGAAATTGGCTACGAGCGGGAAGAAAATCAGCACGGTTATCATGATGTATAGAATGAGCGCAACCACTCCATAGCTATCTTCTCGAGAAAAGATTTTCTTGCGACTAAACGCCAACGGCTACGCCTCCCTCCTCCTCTCTTTCTAGCCTACTCTTTCGATTTCGTTCACTTCTTTTTCTCGACTCGAGAAGGCCGAATAAATCAGATACAAACACATCACAAACAAACAAACAAACAGTAGAAAAACCCTGCCGAAACTTTCACTGATTGGAGGAAGGAAAAGTGGGGAAAGAGAGAGAACTACTTTCTTCTCTTGTGGATGGGAAATTCTCTCCGCGATCCATTCAACTTCTCTCTTCTTCTTCTTCTCCTTCTTCTTTCCTGCTGGAGTAGTCACCGCCGGTGCGGATGATGATA
>CADDZS010000066.1 GCA_902812485.1 archaeon | reverse complement strand
CCAGTTTCCTGTCGTAGTCATATATGTCTAAATTAGGGGCCACGGGAGAGAAAGTCTTTTGCGCTTTTAAGAGACGCAGTGGGTCACGTAAGGGATTTGCTCGAAATGAACAGCGCCCAGGCCGGGATTTGAACCCGGGTCGCGGGAGTGACATTTGGGGCTGAGACAATCCGAAAACCGCTTGATTGAGTCTCCGGAAAAACCAGAAGGAAGCTGTCCCACATACTAACCGAGCTCCACGACCGGATGGTCTTCCGTTCCCTTTACCTACCTATCCGCGTCTCTATACTACCTGGGCACTCTGAGGCGAACCTCTCATTTTGGATGCGAGCCAAATATGCTTACAATTTCTCACAAGTCAATTTATAGCTTTATGCCCACCATTGGGAATACTTTCAAAAAAAAAGAGAAAAGATCCATCCACATCCCTTTCGTTTACTTTACCTTCTGAGAGGAGCCGGGATCCAAGGAGGAAAAAAGATGAACAGAACTCTCCCACCTCACGAGGAATATTTACGAGCATTACTCTGTCCAAGGGAACCCGATTTGTCAAATATTGAGGAGGAGAGGTGCGGCCAAAAGAAGACAAACGGAGCTCTTGATGATTTTTTCCCAGAATTGAAACTGTAAAAGAGGGTTCAGGACAAAACCCTTCAAAGAAAATCCGATGGTCCAAGGAGTGAGCGAAAAAGAAGGGAAAAAAAGGCTCAATCGATTGCCGAAGTCTAATTGTGCAAGATTTTGGATCCTCGTCTGATCCACGTTCTTCTACAAGGAGAGAAAGATTTGCTCCTGCACAATTCGAACAATGAAAGATTAGGGAGTCTCTGCATTCTTTCCAAGACAACTCTCGGATTTCCATCCATCCGATTAGCTAATAACCGCAGGTTGCTTGAGTTCTCTGAAAGCACAAAGAAAAGAGGAGAAAGCTATAGTACCGTTGGAAATAACAAGAAGAGAACAACAACTTGAGGAAATAATCCCACTCTAGCAAGAGCTTGGAGGAAAGGAGTTAGATAGCAACTGGGGCCTGTAGCTCAGCCAGGTAGAGCACTGGTAGACTTTCGCAGATTTTCTGCGTAAGCTGGTGGAACTTTTAAGCAAGCAAAAAACCGGTGGAACGTGTGAGGCGATCCAGGGGTCTGGGGTCCGAATCCCCACAGGCCCGCATCTTCTTCCAAATGATTTCTGATTTCAGGAGCTTTAGACTTTACACACAAATTCCAAATTCTCGAAATGAGGAAAGACAGAAGAACAAAGGCTGATAGGCCGAACAAATAGAAACATATCTGAAAGGTATACTTCAAGCAAGACATCGTTGAGGTTTCTCTAGCTTTGCCATTCTGCCAATACTGTGGACACGAGTTGCCAAGCGACTCAAGATTTTGTGTGTCTTGTGGAAGGGCTGTTTTTCAAGGAAACTCCTCCAACAACGAGGCAGAAGTAGATTCGATTTCTTCTACTCCAGCCTCATTCTCACAAACCTCCGTGCCCGCTTTGCTTTCTGCAAGGGAGTTAATCATGAAAAAGAAAATACTCTCCCTCAGAGAGCACTATGATTTTGAAGATAGGAGTGGAAGGAAGCTCGGAGAAGGAGACGGAAATTTCTTCCAACTTCCTGCCAAGTTCGTGGTGCTCGATTCCCTTTCCAGAAGTGAGGTGATGCATATCGTGGGGAAGCTCATCTCCCTTCGTCACGAATTCACTTTTTACGACAGCTCAGGAAACGCGCTTGGATCCATGAAGAAGAAGATCATGAAGCTAATCGGAGAAGAATATTGGATTGAGCGCAACGGCTCCGAAGTATTGCGAGTATACGGCAATTTTACCGAACACGACTACAGGATGGAAATCCTCGGAAGTGGCGGGGCAAGTACACTTCAGGTCGCGCAAGTGCACAAGAAATGGGTTTCTCTAAGAGATCAGTTCGGAGTTTCGATAACGGAAGAAGTGGACCACCGCTTAGTAATCGGGGCAGTCATTGTAGTAGAACACGTGGAGGTAACTGAAAGGCGAAGTTAGTAGAGGTAGCGAAAGGGCCTACAAGGCGGGTTCTTGCTGGCTCTCAGATCGGATACTTCAACTTGCACGTTGAATTTGAGGTCGTAAGATCAGAGAGATAGCAATGAATCATTTCTCAGCATTGTGAAAAACCTCACTGCCCTCTCTTCTCGATGTTTTTGTCTTCCTTCCCTTTAGCTTTTCTTCCAAGCTCGAGATTCTTGTGATGCGTGTAGTTCTTCGCTGCACTCATCGGATTTGTTCCCACGATCTCTCCTTACCGCAGACTTCGCATTTTCTAGTAAAACCCAAGGTCAAGTGGTGTGAATACTTACCTCCATCGGCATCAGGCTGAGCTTTCTTTCCTTGCAAGCATTAGTCTTTGCTTGAGGAGGTAAAGAGGAAAGGAAAGCCGGAATATCATCCTCCTCCCTAAGCTCAGGAAATTGCACGGAAGATCATTTCAGGAGTTGCAGGAGCGATGCAGACTTCAGCAGAAGGGTCGATTTCCCATATCGCATCGTTTATCGCGTTGAAGATCGCAGGATAAGCGGCTATTGTTCCGCTCTCGCCCACGCCTCTTGCCCCATTGAGCGTAACTTGAGAAGGTGTCTCGACGTGTTCCACTTCAATGTCGGGGACATCAACAGAGGTTGGGATCGTATAGTCGAGAAACGCCGTAGCAAGAGGCTGCCCGCTGCTGTCGTAAGAAATCTCTTCAAGGATTGCCCCACCAAGGCCATGCGCGACTCCACCATGTATCTGTCCATCAACTATCTGTCTGTTTATGACTCTTCCACAATCGTCGACAGCGACATACTTCTTGAACTCCACCTTTCCTGTTTCCCGATCGAGCAAAAGGGCGCAAAGATGAGCGCCACTAGAGAATGTCAATGAATTCAATTTGAAATCTGAATAGGCCTCAATATCTCTTCCAATTGTTCTCAACATTTCTTCAAATGAAGCGATCACATGTAGTCGTCCTTGCTTGTCAACTCTCACAATATTCCCGTCTGTTAGTGAGAGCTCGTTTCGATCAATATTGAGTGACTTTGAAGCCTCCGTAATTACCTGCTCCCTAAGCTTGCGACTTGCATCCACAACTGCACTTCCACCTGTCACAGCAGATCTGCTTCCGAATGTTCCAACTGAATTTTTGAGATACTCCGTATCCCCCCAAACAACCCTTATCTTTTCTATCGGGATGCCAAGCTCCTGAGAAGCAAGTTTCGCAAGAGTCGTTTCGTGACCTTGCCCATGCGGAGAAGAGCCAGTGAAAATCGTCACAAGTTCTTTTTTCTCTTCCTCCTTCGGACTTCTTCTTCCCGCTCCTCCTGAGTGGGCAACAATCCTAGCAGATTCAACCAACTGTGCACCAGTATCTTCCAGCATTATACACACTCCAATACCTGCAACTTTGCTGTTTGATTTGCTCGAGTTGATGGATCTTTTCCACTGCTTGAGATTCTCAAGGTCTGAAGCCTCGACCAATCTGTCCAGCAACAAGGGAAAGTTCGCGCTGTCGTAGACGAATCCCGTTCCTGCATCGTACGGAAATTCAGAAGGTGCTATCACATTTCGTCTTCTGATCTCTATCGGGTCGATTCCGAGATTCTTTGCGATCCTGTCTATCATAGTCTCAATGAAGAAAGTGGCCTCTGGTCTCCCTGCTCCTCTAACTGGCCCTGATGGAGTCTTGTTCGTGACATACGCCTTTGCTTTTACCGTGAAACTTGGAATCTTGTAGGGACCTGGGAGCAGCATTGCTGTGAGTGCGGGCATCCTCTGAAGTGAACCTCCTACACCAAGATCTGCCTCAATCTCCCCCGAGAATGCAAGAACCCTGCCCTCTGAATCGAAGGCAACTCTCAAATCGCAGTATTCGTCTCTCCCTTGAGCGGTCTCGAGAAGATCTTCGGTTCGCGTCGAGACCCACTTTACCACTCGGCCTGTTTTCTTTGCAAACACGCAGGCTATGGCTGGCTCTGGATAGGACTGCGCGCCCTTTGTTCCGAATGCTCCCCCCACATCTCTCACTATCACATGGATTCGATCGGGGCTTGTGCCAAGTTCACTCGATAGGTAATTCCTTATTCTATGCGCCCCCTGAGAGCTCGCATAGACGGTGTAAGTTCCACTAGCCTCATCGTAGCTTGCAATTACACTCCTTGGTTCGATAGGGACTCCAGCTTGCCGCCTTATCCCGGCCTTTCTCTCTAGTACGCGATTAGAGGAGACGGCGAAAGAAGAAGACTGCGATGATAACACGGAGTCAGGTTCCCCTTTCTTTAGGGCAAACTCGAATAACAAATTGTCGCTCCATTCTTCGTACACCAAAGATTTTTTGCCCTTGGATTCTTCGATAGTCACAATCGGGGGCAAAGGATCATACTCGATGCGAACGAGCTCGATCAGATCCTCAACTGAGTATCGTGTTTTCCCCAAAACTGCGGCCACGGGCTCCCCAACGTAGCGAACCTTCTCAACCGCAAGAAGGTGTCTTCTAGTTTGTTTTCCACCTTCGAACGGGAGCCCCGAAATAGTCCCAAGGCCAAGTCTAAGAATATCCTCTCCGGAAAGAAACGCAAGAAAATCGGGGCTCTTGGTTACATCGGAGAAATCGATCTTCTTGATCTTGGCGTGCGGATAGGGACTCCTGACGATTCCAAGGTAAACAGTGTTTTCAAATTTCAAGTCATCGGTGTAGCATGCTATGCCGCGAAGGAATCTCTCGTCTTCGATTCTTCCTCTGGGCAGATCCTGTAAATCAAGGCTAGCTCTTTGATTTTCATTCAATTCGCGAAGGGTCCGGCTCCTGCGCTTGAGTTGCTTCTACTTGGGTGCTACAGAACGAAAAGAGAAGAGAGGAAAATAGTGCTTTTCAGTTTCTTTAGGGCCCAGGATTCAAGCTTGAAGTCCGTGAGGATAAAAATTTGCCGACTGACTTTTTTTGGAAGGCAAGATTCCAACATGAGTTTTCTCAATAAGAGCAAGCTGAAGATCAAAAGAAGGCAACCTCCAAAAATTCTCCAGCTTATTTCACGACATCAGGAGAAAGAAAAATTCCTTTTTGAACTAGAGGCTAATCAAAAGAGAATAGCCTCTTTTTTTGGCTTTGGTTTTGAGAATCACCGAAAATGATTTTTTATTTAGAGGATTCTTCGCTCATTTTTATTAAATTCGACTCTTCGCTTCGCAATACATGAAGAGCTTATTTCTTGCAGTGATTGTGCTCGGAATCGCGAGTCTTTCAGTCCTTTCGCTCCCAAGTATTTTGTCCTCGAATCAACGGTTTCCTTATTCTAGCGCTGCTCTCTCTTACAATCCAGCTCCAGCGAATCGATTTCACAGTCCGCTTTCTTCGATGGGTTTGATTGCGGTTGCGGACGCATTACCAGCCGCATCTTCGTTATCGAGTACCAGCGCACAAGGTGTGAGTGGAGATCTTCAGGGAGGAGTTCCTTCCATACAAGCACGAGCAACTAGGTTCATCGAAGACTCAAGTTACATGCCGCAAAGTGAAACCAGCCTAGCAGTCGATCCAAACAACCCGAGTCATGTTGTTGGTGCCTTCAACGACGGGAGATGGTTCTTCTGTCCCTTTCTGCCCGTATCGAACTGCCCCAGTGGTTACACGATCTCGCTCTCAGGTTTCACAACATCCTCCGACGGAGGAAAGACTATCATGAAAAGTAACGACATACCAGGAATCTCGTACCCAAGCAATGGTTCTTGCCAGATTTATCCCAACGGAGAATGCTTCCTCCTTTCTTGGGGCGATCCATCAGTCGCAGTTTCACCCGATGGCAACTTCTTCTACGCATCACTTGCAATTGATCCTACTAGCGGAGCAAATGGCGTGATGATCACAAAGTCAGACCCTTCTCTCTGGCAACCAGGGGACCCATGTGTTACTGGAATCAACACTCCTTGGCACAACGAGTGTTGGAAGAAGCCAGTCTTTGTCTTCGGCAACCTATCGGCTGGCGCCGTGTCATTTGAGGATAAGGATCGGATTGCAGTTGATACCGATCCAAGCAGCCCGTTCTTCGGGTCGGTCTACATCTCATGGGATCACTTCTATCCCAACGGCACTAGTGCAAGTTTCCTTGCTAGATGCACAAACGATCTTGACTCTTGTACTATGCTCTCCGGCGGACCAAAGCCTCCAATCTCAGGTAGCGACATCTTTGCTGACTGGACAACAGTGGTGGTCGGAAAGGATGGCGCCGTCTATGTGACTTGGTGCAATATCGGTACCTTTACGACATTCGGCCCGGTCTCTTGCAAAGTGGCTTCCTCCCCACCTGGCGGAAATGACTTCGGAAAACCACATGATGTTTTCAGCTTCATGGGACAAGGTACTACTATGCCTCAGGCAAGATTTCTAATCGGATTCGCCTCGGAGCAGTTCAGAACAGCCAGCATAGAAGCAATGGCAGTAGACAAGAGCTCCACTTCTAACAATCTATACTGGACAATTGCGGTTTGCACCTCGGGCAAGTATTATGTTCTCCCAGGTGGTGCCGCGGACAATCCAGGGGACTGCGGTCTATCCTCAATAATCTTTACCAGCTCATCCGATGGCGGAGTGCATTGGTCGAAAGCTCAGATCGTTTCACTCGAAGCGGTGAACGTGCAACCGTTCATCACAGTGGATCCAGCAAACGGGAATCTCTATGTTCTCTATTACACTACTCAGTTCGATCCGTTCAATCACAGAATCGATGTCGTCGCTTCAAAGTCATCAAATGAGGGCTTGACCTTCAGCCAGGTTAGAATCACTTCCGTATCTAACGAACCTGATTCCGATCCAGCTTACTACGACTATTTCACTCCCTCTGGTTTTGGCGGCTCTTTCATTGTACCGCAATATGGCGACTACTTTGAGGGCGTGGCGCTCCACGGGCGACTCTATGTTCTATACACCGCAAACTACGCTTCGGAACTTGGGACACTGCAAACAGATCCGTGGCTCTCGGTGCTAAGAGCATAATCGAAGAAAGAAATAGTAAAGAGTAAGGATCTAAAAGAGGAGATGGAGAGGGCGGCATCCGGTTTCTAAACTAGGCTCTCTTTCCCTCCCCCCTCCTCTTACTGATTTCTTCTATCTGTAAATCTCGCAAGTATTGAGCTTAATTCTGCGTTGCAGTTGCATATTTTGAATAGATTTTTTAGAGCGTTTCTTCAAGTATCCTTCGAGCTAGTTTCGAATGTTTACCAAAGAAGGGGGGCAAGAAGAGGAATACAAAAAGCTCTCGAAGGACGAAATCAGAAAGCAGCTCGGAAAGCTGCGAAAATGGAAGATTGTGAATGGAAAGCTAAGACGGGACTTCGAGTTCCGCGATTTCAACGAAGCTTTTGGATTTATGACGAGAGTAGCGTTGGAAGTCGAGAAGCTAAATCACCATCCAGAGTGGTTCAATGTCTACAACAAAGTCAGAATCGAACTTGTAACTCACGATGTCGGTGGAATTAGCAACTACGATTTCAGGCTGGCGAGATTAATCGATAAGATAGCACGTGCGTTTTGAAGGAAATCATATCTCTGCCCCCTTCATCCCTTCTTTCTTTGTCCATCTTCTTAAGACAACTGAAAAGTCAGAAATTCTATTCGCCTGCAAGCTCAAACCAGTACTCCGGCCCATCTTGGCTTAACCCATCAGCTCCTGAGATCTTCGAAAGAGCTTTGGTTCTTACCTCGACAAGCGCCCCAACTCTCACTTTTTTGACATTGGCGTTCTTAATCATTCCAGGAATACGAATGCCATCAAAGTCGGCGATCGCCACTATGTACGGAACATATCTAGAAAAAGCGTCGCTTGATACATGGACTTCGCTGAACGAGATCACTTTCCCGCTCTTTGGAAGCTGTAATCTTTGAAGCTCTGTTGAAAAACACTTCGTACATGCAGGCCTTGGAGGAAGCATCTTCCATCCACACCGATTGCACAAAGCGCCGATCAAGATACCCTGGTTCCTTAGGGCATCAAAGAAAGATTGAATCGTAAAATTTTCATTTGGAGAGGATGTGTGCCGTTGCAACAGCGTTGGAACCTCCTTCGTTCACCGCAAGCGCAAACTTTGTATTCTCTACCTGTCTTCCTCCAGCCTCGCCGAGAAGCTGAAGATGAAGCTCATAGATCTGACACAGCCCAGTGGCACCCACTGGGTGCCCGCGAGCTTTCAATCCACCGCTTGGATTGACAGGAATTTTCCCTCCTATCTTCGTCTCTCCCTGTCGTGCAAGGAGATGACCCCTACCTCGCTCTACAAAGCCGCAGGCCTCATAAGCAAGTATCTCATTTATTGTGAAGCAGTCGTGAACTTCCGCAAATGAAATTTCCGTCGGCTCAACGCCTGCCATCTTGTACGCTTCATTGCAGGCACCAAAAACTGCAGCTGGCCAAGCAACATCTTCTCTTTCGTATAGCCCGATGGTGTCGGTTTCGTGCCCCATTCCTACCACAAAGGTAGGAGAATCGGTGAAATGTTTTGCAATTTCCGGGTTTGCAAGTATTGCGACTGCTGCCCCGTCGCTTATGGGAGAGCAGTCGTAAAGCTTCAAAGGTGTTGCCACGACTCTCGAACTAAGAACCTCCGATTCAGATATAGGCTTCTTGATGTGAGCTTTCGGATTCATTAGGGCGTTCTCATGGTTTTTGATCGCGATCTGAGCCATATCTTGCTCCGTACTTCCATATCGTGCCATATGAGAAGTTGCCATCAATGCGTAGATTGCAGGGAATGTGAGTCCGCTGTATTGTTCAAGAGTTGATTCGCTTGCAGACATTAGGGCATCTGTTACTTCGGCAGTGGTTCGGAGCGACATCTTTTCGACGCCACAAGCGAGAACAACGTCGTGCAGTCCTGACATGATGTCAATGACTGCTTGTCGGAATGCAAGGGCTCCAGCAGCGGCGCATCCCTCGACCCTAAGAGAGCCACTTGGGAGTAAGCCCAGCCAATCGGCAACAAGCGAGCCGTACATTATTTGGTGTTCGTAAGTCTCAGACTGGGATCCCACGTATATCGCTCCTATGTCCTTCCGTTCAAGATTTCTTGTAAAGTCTAGTGCTTCCATGAAGGCTTCAAGGACAAGCTCGCGACCGGTAAGCTCCGGCCTTCGTCCGATCTTTGACATGCCGCTAGCGACGACCGCGGCTAATTTTCTCAACTTTCCTAAACCAAATTTTCTATCTTTCTTTTTTTCCAAATTAAGTCTTTAACCACTTTGCCAATTTGAGCGATACTCTCTTCTTTGTTTCGAATCCTGCTGCTCGAGCGTTAATGAGTAAATTCCCAACTTGCGATCGGGGGATTCCCAGTTTCTATTCTTCACCTCGATCCTCTTTTCTTTTGGCCCAAATAGATTCAGCTTGGTTGAGCTGGCCGAATCCCGACTTTAGAATTGGGGGTGAGAACGTCAATGGAATCGATATCTCCTTACGTAATTCCTTTCTGCGAGCAATTTTTTCCCGGAGTTTTTCGTTTCTTTCTTTCTATCCATCTCTATGTCAACTGTCAAATTGTATGGGATGCAATTGGTCGATTGTTCATCATAACATTCTTATGATTGAAAATTGAACAGACTCCACAGGATCGGAGCGCAAAGAGAGATTGAAGGGAAATTCACCATCCTCCGCCTTTGATCGAAGCGAATCTGCAGGTAAAGAGTTCGAAAGAGAACTCTACGTCTACGTGAATGGACAACTCATTGAAAAGGATAAGGCTTGCATTTCAGTCATGGATCACGGCCTGCTATACGGGGATGGTGTTTTCGAAGGCATCAGAGCCTACAATGGTGTAGTATTCCGTCTGAGGGAGCACATAGAAAGACTGTATGACTCTGCGAATTACATCCGTTTGTCCATTCCGCTCAAGAAGGAACATATGATTCAAGCCGTTCTTGAGACGCTAAGAAAGAACAGGTTGCGCGACGCCTACATAAGACTCTTGATAACTAGAGGGGTGGGAGACCTCGGTTTGAACCCCATGAACTGTAAGGATTCTTCCATCGTAATAATAACAGAGCCCGCAGTTCCAAGCACTGATCCTAGATCAAAGTCAGCTGGAATCACTGCGATAATTTCCTCTATAAGAAGAGATCCGGTCGACGCAACATCTCATGAAGTGAAATCTCTCAACTATCTCAACAGCATTCTAGCGAGATGGGAAGCAATAGAAGCTGGAGTCAATGAGGCTATAATGCTCGATACGCAGGGGTTTGTCTCGGAAGCTACGGCTGAAAACATCTTCATTGTGAGGGGAAATGCAATTGCAACTCCTTCGACAGACTCCGCAATTCTTCACGGCGTGACAAGGCACGCTGTCATTGAGATCGCACAAGATCTAGGTTATTCTGTATCAGAAAGAAGGATAACACCCTTCGAGCTCTTGAATGCGGAGGAAGTATTTCTTACAGGAACCTTGGCCGAAATAGTACCTGTACTCAAGATAAACGGGAGAATAATCGGATCTGGCAAAGTCGGCCCCGTGACGGCTAGGATTTATGGCGAGTTCTCTTCCATGAGGGCAAGACCCTCAGCAGGGATCCAAATATATCCTGACGAGCAGGCAGAGCTTCTCGCTTCAAAACAAAAATAAATTTTCCGTTCTCTCTTCCCAAGCATCTGTCTTCTTCGGGCTTTTATTTCCGTGCTTGTGGAACAAGTTTAATGAGCATTTTACAAAGAAATAGCTAGTAGAAGAGTTAGGGAGAAGAAGAAGGGGGAAGAAAAGGAAGCGATTATCTGGAAATGACTTATTCAATTGTTGCAAGGGATAAGAAAACGGGCTTAATCGGCGTGGCCGTCCAATCGCACTGGTTCTCCGTTGGGTCAGTAGTAAGCTGGGCGAGGGCCGGAGTTGGCGCTGTTGCGACACAAGCAATGGCCGAGCCTAGCTACGGCCCGCTTGGTCTTGAGCTGATGTCATCCGGCAAGAGCGCAAAGGAGGCACTCACGGCGCTTCTAAGTTCAGATCCGAAAAAAGATATGCGTCAGGTCGCGATGATTGACTCGAAAGGGCAAGTAGCGGTTCACACCGGGGAAAAATGTATACAATACGCAGGGCACGCGATCGGCGATGAATTTTCTTGCCAGGCAAACCTCATGAGAAATCCTACAATTTGGAATGCAATGCAAATGAGTTTCGAAGAGAATTCGTCGAAGCTAGAATTCCCTGAGAGGCTAATCGCCGCACTTGAAGCAGGTGAAAGAGCTGGAGGCGACGCAAGAGGTAGACAGTCTGCGGCGCTGCTCGTGGTTTCACCGGAAGTTTCGGCAAATTCATGGTCGGGAAGGATCATCGATTTGAGGGTCGAGGACCATCCTCAACCGGTTTCGGAGCTCAAGAGGCTTCTCCGGCTTCACAGGGGATACGAATGGGCAAACAAGGGAGATGAATTCCTCTCTATGGGGAGGTTCGACGAATGTCTCAAAGCTTATGAGCTTGCCTCGGATTTTGCCCCCGAGGTAGAAGAATTGAAGTTTTGGCAAGCAGTCAGCCTTGCAAATGCAAAGAAGCTAAAGGAAGCAACGCCAATCTTCAAGGAGGTTTTCGAGAAAAATAGAGATTGGATTTCTATACTCAAGCTGCTTCCAAAGTCAGGACTTTTGCCAAACGATCGCGCCTTGATTCAAGCGATAGTCTCTTCTTTTTCTTCTTCCCCCTAGTCTCTCTAATCGCCTGCTCAAGAAAGCTTCATGCGGAACATCTGTATTATTTGGTAAAGACTCTTTCAGGGAGAAACTCGACTTTCGGATCCTGCTGAGAGGGCAAAGACGAGTCCAAAGAAAACAACTACTGCGCCAAGGTAGAAACCCGTCGCAAGAGTGCCAGTGAAGTCAGCTATCGCCCCAGTTACTATGGGCGCAATTATTGATGAGCTCATCGCGACCACATTCAAAATTGCAAGAGAGGATCCGATTGTTTCTGCCGGCATAATGTCACTAACCCAGGCGAGTATGATGGGATCAAGAGTGAGCTTTCCCACGACTCCGTAAAGCACTACCGAAAATAAGAAGCTCAAAAGTGTCGAGTGATAGACCATCGTGAATATAGTCAGTGCCGAAATGGGAACAAGGACGAGCGACACCTTTCTTCGCCCTACTTTGTCTGAGTACCTGCTTACTATGATCGATGAGGGAATCGAAACAGTTGCAAAGATCGCAGTGGCTGCTCCGCTGTAAAAGATATTCAATCCTTCCGTCTTTTGAAGGTAAGAGGGAGCCCATGTCAGAATCACCCAATATCCGTAGAGAGAGCAAAACTCGAGCGCACAAACCTTCATGAAGTCGCGCCTTCGAAGGGCGAGGACATAAGAGGCCAAGATGCTAGACTTCGAATTAATCGAAGCCTTCGAGCGATATTCATTGACTTTTGGAAGATTCACAAAAAGCAAAATGGCAACAGCGGCAGTTGGGATTGAAAGTACGATGAGAACAGCCTGCCAACTCGAAAAGAATGAAAGAATTGGGCCGGCGACCACGAGTCCGAGAATTGTTCCAAATCCCATTCCAGAATTGACAATAGCTGAAACAAACCCTCTCCTTGCGCTCGGTGCGAGCTCACTTGAGATTGTATAGGCGCTGGGATAGTAGGCTCCTGCCCCCACTCCATGAATCGCGATTAGAAAAAGCAAGAGGTAGAACGAATAGCCGAATATCCCTGCTAGGCCAAATGATATAGCAGCAAGAGAAAGAAAGAAAACAATTCCTTCCTTGTAACCGAATCTGCCAGCAAAGATTGTGGCCGGGATAGTGAAGGATACGTAAGTAAGAAAGTAAATAGATACTACGAGAGAAACTGCGGCATAACTTAATCTAAATTCTCCCTTTATGAGATTCAAAAGAGGAGAAAGACTCAACCTGTCAGCGTATATCACGACCCAACCCAAGCTCAAGGAGGCAAGAGGCGCGACCACGCTATTTTTTCGAATTTGGCACGAGCTCTCACTTGAGGTTCGCTCTTTAACCATACCGCCTCCCGGGTTTCCTTCTCCTCCTTCTTCCTTCTTTGATTCAATCGGTTGGTCTTTCATTTTCGAAGATGCGCCCCTTTTGGATGCTCTGTGCTTTGGCATGAAAGGAGCGAAGTCATAGCTTTCGACAAGCTCCTTTTCTCGTTCATTGATATTTTGATTCACTCTTCCCTGTCGAAGCTCACAACATGCGAGATTGTAGTAATAAAATCCTCATCTTGTACTTTGTTGTTTTTTACGAGGCGCAATTCGGTCCATCTCGAAGCTACGAATAGAGAGAAACGCAGAGGCTCGAAGACAAGTTGAAACCTACAAAAGAAAAGGCGACCTGAAAAGTGTGGCTTCTTACAAGCTAAGGCGGAGACGCTGGGAGAACATCCTCCGCGAGACTCCTCTTGCGCTTTCTCCTATTTCCGTGGCGAAATAGCATTCATGATTGCACCACCTGCAGAGGAGATGAAAAGGTCCAAAGCAAGAGCGATCAAGCTATGTAGAGCTGAGCTAACATTTTAGAGCAGTTGGTTTTGTTAGTCGCGGTAGTGATCGCAAACGATTTGTCGAAACATGCGACTGAAATTGGAACAACCATGATCAGAACAATCACAGCCAGCCAGATCAAGATATCTTTGAATAATTGTATCAATATGGCGCCTCTGGGTGCCGCCGTGTTTGAAGTCGGCCATCACGACAAATGAGATCAAGAGCGAGGTTTCTGAAATCAGCGCCACATTGCTCGCATTTAGTCCGATCATTGTTGTGAGAATCGATTGCACTCCCACGACTTGAGGGTGCAATGTAAGATAGCTCGGTTGCAATTCAAGTGATCGCTATTGTCATCGCAAGTGACTAAAGTTGTATAACGGAGT
>CADDZS010000065.1 GCA_902812485.1 archaeon | reverse complement strand
AATTCAGGCGTACTCCGTAGCCTATCAAAAATCATTGTAAGAATTGCACAATTAGGGGCATGTTTGCTAGATTTGACTGAGAACTCTACTGAAAATATGCAAGAATAAAATTTTGTCCCAAAGCCGTTTCCAAACGAGTAACACCAACCGAAAGCCACCTGCGCAAAAATTTCAGATTCCGCTTTGATTTTGGAATCCCTATGCGAAGCCTCCTTTGCCATAGCCACAACAAATTGTGAAATTTTCATGAAAATGGGAAATTTTCCTCAAGTCATGCTTAAATATCGTTGGAAGCCATCTGAAAATTACAAGCCGGCATCAAGAAGGGATTGCCTGCGAAGCGTTTTGGTGAAATTTTTCTAGCATGACTACAGAGTTGCTTCAAGAGCAACAGGGGTTACCCAGTGAAGTTTTACAGAAGAATGATGTCACAATAATGATAGGAGGTCAGGGGGGCGACGGAACCCTGACCGTCGTCAATCTTCTCGGCCGAGCCTTTCGCAACATCGGCCTCTTCATTTATGACTCTAGGAATGTCCTCTCAAGAATCAGAGGCGGACATGCGGACGGAGTGATCCGCGCAAGCACGAAACCCATCTATTGTATTGCTGATAACGTGGACGTGTTGGTTGCTTTCGACGAAGAAGCGGTCGAGGCAGGGGAACAAGAACTTTCGAATCAAGCGATAATCGTCTTTGACAGCTCGAAAGGACCACTTGATCCAAATTACTCTTCGCGTGGTTACACAGTTTATAATGCACCTCTCGGAAACCTAGCATCGCAACATCTTCGAAAGAATATCTTCAAGAACACAATTGCCTTTGCAATTTTGGGTCGCCTAATGGGCCTAGAAGATTCGCTTCTTGAACAAGTGCTTCGAGCAAGGTACGAAAGAAAGGGAAAGGAAGCTCTTGAGGCAAATCTCAAGGCGTTATCTCTAGGTTTTGAATATTGCAACTCAAACATCCGCGCCTCATCCTTCAAGATCGCTAGACTAGGTAGTGCCTCAAATCGAATTCTTTCAACTGGAAATGAAGCTGTTGCCTTCGGCTTTCTAGCAGGCGGAGGGCGTTTCTTCGTTGGATATCCAATTACTCCTGCTACTGACATAATGGAATGGCTCGCTCCTAGGCTTCCGAAATTCGGAGGAGTTGTCAAGCAAGCTGAGGACGAGCTTGCCGTAATCAACATGGGGCTTGGCGCGGCTTATGCAGGAGCAAGAACGATGGTTGCTACATCTGGCCCTGGTCAATCGCTTATGACAGAGGGCGTGGGTCATGCTGGAGAAGCGGAGATCCCCATAGTCATAGTGCAATGTCAGAGGGTTGGGCCGAGCACTGGTGAACCAACCAAGAACGAGCAGTCTGATATCTATCATGTTGTTTTTGGCTCTCATGGAGAATTTCCGAGAATCGTCATCGCACCAGGCACCGCGAGCGAATGTTTCAAAATGACTGTGGATGCCCTCAATATCGCCGAAAAATACCAGCTTCCAGTCTTCATTCTCATGGATCAAGCTCTTTGCCAGAATAGCGAGAGCATCGAGCCTTTCGACTTGAGTTCAGTGAAAATTGAAAGAGGGAAACTGCTCTCTCAGGAGCAGCTAGATTCCATTCCGCTGTATAAGAGATATGAGCTAACAGAAGATGGAGTCTCCCCCAGAACGATCCCATCCCTCGAAGGGGGGCAGAGCCAAGTTACAGGCAATGAACACAATGAGTTTGGCCTAGTTTCTACGGACAGAACAAACCGCTTTAGAATTATGCATAAGAGAATGAAGAAGCTTGAGGCTGCGAAGAAGGATCTACCTCGTGGCGTCGTTTTTGGTCCTTCTGAAGCCAAAATTGGCGTGATAGGTTTTGGATCCAATTATGGCCCGATTCTTGAGAGCCTTGAACAGCTTCAAGAGAAGGGGTTCAAGGCAAAGTTCTATCAAATCAGGACAATATGGCCGCTTCTAGAGGAAGATTTGCAGTCTTTTGTAGACACGGTTGACACAGTGTTCGTAGTGGAAAACAACTATAATGGCCAGCTCGCATCTCTCATCAAATCATCAGTTGAACAAAGAGATCGAATACAAAGCATCTGCAAATTCGACGGCACCTCCTTCAAGCCAAACGAAATTACTCGAGCAGTCCTGTCCTCTGTAATTTCTGGTATAGGAGCATGAATGATGAGGGTGAAGGACAAGAACGGAAAGAAGAAGAAAGAGTAGTAGGAGGGAAACAAACTCATAATGACTGCGAAATTCTATACACCATCGGCGCCGATCTGGTGTCCGGGCTGCGGTGATTTCGGTGTTCTTGCTTCACTTAAGAAGGCTCTTTCCGAGCTTCGCATTGGCTCAAAGGATACTGTTGTTGTCGGTGGAATAGGATGTTCTGGCTCGATTCACAACAATCTCGAATGCTATGGCTTCCATTCCCTTCACGGGAGGCTCTTGCCAACAGCCATAGGGATCAAACTTGCGAATCCGCGCCTTACTGTTATAGCGGCCGGAGGGGATGGAGATGGTTATGCAATAGGATCTGGACACTTTATTCATGCGCTCAAGAGGAATCCAAGTATTGTTTACATTGTGATGCAAAACGGGACGTATGGATTGACCAAGGGTCAACCCTCCCCAACTGCTATTCCGGGTTATGAGGGGAACGTCGAAATCCCCTTCGATGCAGTTCTGACAGCTCTTTCGATCCAAGGATCCAGCTTTGTGGCAAGGGGATTTTCAGCAAATCAAACGCAGCTCACCGATCTTATGAAGAAGGCTATCATGCATTCTAATTCTAATAAGGGGTTTGCATTTCTTGAGGTCTTGAGTCCTTGTGTGACCTACAATGACACATACAAGCTCTGGAGAGAGCAGGTATACGATTTAAACGCAGAAAGAGGTTATGATCCTCACAACAGGGCAAGCGCATTCAAGCGCGCGTACGAGCTCGTTTTGCAAGAAAAGATACCGACGGGTCTCATCTTTGAGGGAGAGGCCGATTCGCTTGAGAAGAATACGCTTACGAGTCCTGTTCCAATCGCTTTTCAAGACATAAGCATTGAGGCTAATCTCCCAAGATACCAAGAGATCCTAAACGATTTCCACTAGGACAAAAACGACTCTCTTTTTCGACCCTTTAGTGGGACCATTTGATTTCCTTCATTCTGATGTTTCCGTCTCCCAGAGAAACATTTGCAGATTAACCTAATCGCAAAGACACAAGGTGAATGGAAGAAAGTGGCATCAAAAGAGGAAATAATGTCAAAGCTAAGAGAAGTTGTCGACCCTGAAATAGGAATTAACATAGTTGATCTCGGGATGGTGCGCGACATAGTCCAGGATGGTGGAGATGTTACGGTAAAGATTGCGCTTACAGTCAGAGGATGCCCTCTTGCGGCCACCCTTGATACCGACATTCGAAAAATAGTTGCTCAGCTCCCCGGAATTTCTTCTGTAAAGGTCGAGATGGGTTCAATGAGCAAGGAAGAGCTTCAGAACCTTGCACAAAAACTCCAGTCGATGAAGAAACAGCAAAGATCTGCAGTCGGGACTACAAGCGCAATGAGCTCGGGTATAGACAGGCTTGAGCGCAAAGGGATTGAGTGTATACTTGCAATCATATCAGGTAAGGGAGGAGTGGGTAAGTCATTCGTAAGCTCGATAGTTGCAGTTGAGTTGCGTCGTCAGGGGTACGAGGTTGGATTATTGGACGCAGATATCACTGGTCCGAGTCTTGCTAAGATCTTCGGGCTTTCAGGAAAACCACTAGCCGATGAACATGGAGTGATACCAAAGGAATCAAAGAAAGGAATCAAGGTGATATCTATGAATCTCCTTCTCGACAAGCCGGAAACTCCAGTTATTTGGCGCGGCCCCATAATAAACGGCGTAATAAGACAGCTATTTTCTGATGTAAACTGGGGAGATCTTCATTATCTGATTGTTGATTTGCCGCCCGGGACTGGTGATGCACCTCTTACTGTTTTTCAATCGCTTCCTGTAGATGCTGCGGTAGTCGTCTCCACTCCGCAGGATCTGTCAATGCTCATTGTGCAAAAAGCAATCAACATGGCTCGGCAGCTGAAGGTACCCATAGCGGGAATAGTCGAAAACATGAGCTTTTTGGACTGCCCTCATTGTTCCGAAAAGATCGAACTGTTTGAGGATAGCGGCATATCAGAGAAAGCAAGCTCGCTTGGAATCAAGTTTCTAGGAAAACTTCCTTTCGATCCCAAAATCAACCGACTCTCCGACGCAGGTGAGATCGAAGAATTTTCAAGTGTTGAAACTACTGAATTCGTTCGAAAATTGAGGCATGAAGTAAATCTTATCCGAGGATTCTCTGCATCTCCCATTGCTTGGAAGAAATCTCTCGAAGTCCCAGTGAGCTAGTCAAAATTAGTGCTTGAAGCAAACTTACTTTGACCTGTTGATTTCTATAACTGATTTTGGCTAAAGACCACGAATCTCACAAATGAAAGAATTGCATCGCTTTGATAATTTTCAGCGAATTTTTTCTCTTGTTGCTGAATGGGTGTTGATTTCTAGATTAAGACACGGATTTGTCCTTCGAAAAGGGTTTATTAGTAATTAATGAACAATGCTCAAAAAGACGCAAAAGACAGAAAGTTGGGAACCCTAGAACAAATCGAAGAATCAATCGAGTCAAGGGAGGAATCTAATTTCAACAAAGGAGGAGTAAAGGAAACGTCATCGTCTCTGTACAGGCCACTCGTTGCAACGGTGATGTCCAAGAGGACACTACGAGTCCCAAAAATAATGCCAAGTATCGACCCAGACCGAACACTGTTTCCTCGTGGAGTGCTTACCCTTCTCAAGGAATCTAGGGAAGCCACGCATGAAGTGAAGCGGATTGAGATTTTCGCAAACAAGTCGAAAGAGGGCCTGTATGGAATACTAAGGAGAATGTTCGTTGCTTTCAGCTCTGAAAGGGAACTTCTTCAAATTGCAAGAGCATCAGACAACGTCATCGAAGTTAGGAGTTTTTCGCAGTCTGGATCTAGCAGTTTTTCATCGCCTGAAAGTGGAAGGGTAATCGAAGATAGGCTAGTCCTCAAGAGAATAGAAGAAGCTACCCCCGATGAGCACAGCGAAACTGTCATCTCGTTTCGCAAAAAGCCTCCCAAACTGCTGGTTCCTGCGGCGTGGTTAGAGCGAGTGGACCTGGAAGACGGTTCGCAGATAATTGTTTCTAATCCAATGGCTCGTTTCGTGATTCCTCCTCCTCACCTTGAAGACATCGAAAAGAAAGGAAAGATAAGAGTCGGTTCTGATATTTTCTAGCTATCGACTTCCTTGGTCTTTCCTCTCCATAGGAGGGTTCCCCTCGCTCTCTGGGAATCTGATTGGAACATTACATCCTAAATTCGGACACCCCCAAGACAGCTCGACTCGAAGATTTTTGAGTCTATAGAATGGAAGGTAACGGTGATGGATGCTCTCTTCAAGTTAGAGAAGGCAGAAAATCTCAACGACAAACTAAAGTCTCGTATTGCAACTCGATTCGCAAAGATCGTTGTTCCCGCAGCTACTGAAGTAGAAAGGGTTTCTGGAGTCAAATATCCACCTTACTTTGTTGATCCGGTTCTCCCCGTGATTGTTGGGGCCCAAGATAATATTGGAGGGCTTGGCGTGATGTATGCCCGAACCCTTCCCATTCTCAACAATGAGGGAAGGCTTATCATAGTCGTTCAACTTTCTGCCCCGTTTGTGCTGTACGCCACGAAAACCGTTGTCAAGGTGGTACTCGCTCATGAGTTCTTACACTACATTAATTTGGTTGGCAGGTTCTCCACTCTCGATATTAATTCGCAACTTTCCTCAGCTTACGTTTTTGAGGAACGATACGCTGACATGGAACGCTTGGTTGATGCTTCCATAGTTTTTGGCAAAAACAAGAGACTCGTGAGACAATTAGGTAAGCAGATGTCTTCTGGTTTGGAGAATGAAAAGCTGAATGAAAAATGCAGGAAAATGTGGATTGAAAAGAAATTGCCTATGATCAGAGTTGCTCTGGGATCTAATCAGATTTCGCTTCCTGTGAATACAATTCTACAAGCAGATTTTGACCCAAAAGCAAGAGAACTCGCCGAGAAAATTCGTAGGATTAACTAGCAACTTATTGAGTTTCGCTTCGCTCAACACACTCGAAACGTTGCAACGATTGATTTCTCGGGCAAGCTATTTCGAGGGTGCAAGGCTTATTTCCTTCTGCGAGAAGTAGAATTGGCTTCAAGGCCCATCTCCCCCTGTAAGATCCTTCAACCGAGCTCAAGTCAATCTTGATCATCCTGACTTCCAAGGAACGCGAACAATTGCTGAAAGCGATCAAGTCGCTTCGGCCCAACAAGGAGCCGCTCGCGATATGTGTTTACGGATCTCGTATTGCTGGATACGCGACTGATTCGAGCGACTATGATGTCATAGCGATTTATCCAAGCTATGCCCAGAAAATAAGGTACAGTTATCTTAAGGACGAGATCTATTGCTCAGCTTTGGTTGTTGATTCGAAATCATTTGAAAACGACTGCAAAAAATCTTCGCTCGGAGAATTTGTTTCAGGTAGGCTTCTCAATTGTTATGAGTCTATACTAGGAGAAGACTTCCTTCGAGAAAATGAAGTCATCTACAAGAAAAGAGTCATAATGGAAGGTCTACTCAATTCATACCTCGAATATCTTCATTTTGCCGAAGAGATAAATTTCAAACTCGAGTATTTTCTATTTGAAAAGCTAAGGCGGCGCGCATCAATCTATCCACCAGTTGTCTACAGTTATTCACGAACTTACAGCGACAAACTCCGTGATGGTAATGTTGCTGCTTCATTGCGTGGCTTCAAAATTGCAGCGAGATCTCTTCACGAAAATGGTGACTTGATTTTTGACGAAGAATCAGACACTGTGAAACTTATTCCTGATAAGCTCAAGACAAGCGTTGCTTCAAAGCTTCTTGTCGGAGCAAATTACGCGGCAAGAAGCATCACTCAATATGCTGTCCATGGTTACGCCGGCCGTGTGGGAGTGGACATCGTAGGAAGGGAGGTTCTATCAAAGATATCAAGATCCAAAAATGAAAACTTCACACTGCCAGATGAGATAAAAAATCCAAAAATTCACATGTCCATTTCACAAGGTAGACTGTTCACGGAGACTGATAACTGGCTAGGGGATCTTTTGGAGCACTTGGGCATCTCAAATCATGATGTCAAAGTGATCGAGAAATCCATGGGAGAAATCTATGCTTCGACTCGGATCTTCATGATAGAATCGAAAAATGCGTCATATAGCTTTGCGGTGAAAAAGTACCAAGACATCAAGGCAATGAAGTGGGGGCTTCTCTCAATATGGTCTCTCAAAAACACCAACTTTGCGTATTCCCCTTTTGAAAGGATGACAAGGGAATATCGAGCGTACCGCGACTTCAAGAAGATCGGGATTAGAACTCCAAATGTTCTTTCCGTTTTCTTGTCACAAAGAATACTAGTCTCTGAGTTCATCCCGGGAAAGGATCTTTCCCAAATAGAATCTGATTTTCTTGAAGATCGCTCAAAAGATCTTTTGCCAATCGAGAGATTTGGCAAGACCTTGGGGAAGTTGCACCAGAATCACTTCTGTATGGGAGATTCAAAACCGAGCAGTGCGATATCAAAGGAAGACGATGGTGACATCTGCTTGGTAGACCTTGAGCAAGCTCATTTTGGCGGAAACCAGATATGGGATGTAGCGGAATTCGTTTACTACTCGGTGAGGTTTACACTCAAGGAGGAGAGCACTCGGAAACTCGTTGGGGCGTTTCTTAAAGGATACCTCGCCGGAGGAGGGAAAAGAGAAAACGTATCAAAAGCAACCTCACTTAGGTACAGGGCACCGTTTCAGCCTTTTATTGCTCCAGTCATCTTGAGCGGAGTTCTTGAAGAATTAAAGAGCTATTCCAAATGATAACGAATTTCAGAACGAAAAAATGAACCGTTGAACAATCAAAAGGAAGCTTGTGCCTTTACTTCCAAATTCATCGAGCAACTTGAATCTTCTTGAAGCTCGTGTAGCCGCACTTGCCGCATGTAAGGCGATCCTTGTGCTCTGCGAGGAAAGTACCTCTACCGCACCTGGGGCACTCTTTCAATAACCGGGTCGCCTTGCCCCCCTTGATTTCATAATACTTGTAAACTGGTCTTTCATTCCTTCTCTTCTTTGAAGTTGTATCTGACTTTTTTACCTCTTGATCGTCCGCCTCTCGCACTGACAATATAACAAAGCCCCCCTCTTCTCGAAATTTTCATGCGCTCTTTCTTTCTGCTAACAAGTCATTCATGTGAAGCGTTCTAGCCTCGAATTCTCAAGAGCAGTCAACTGGAAGAGGCATCAGAGGATTTTTGCGATCCGGCTTCTTGCTTTTTCTTTCCTTCGCCAGCCTCGCCCTTCTTCTTACCCTTTTTTCTTTCTTCGCGCATAGCTGATCTTTGCTCCTTTGAGAGCATTCTGATTACAAGATGACTTGGGACCTGTCTTCTGAGTGAGGAATCATCCTGGAATACAAAAGCATCACAGTATAAATCCCTAAGGCCGGAACTACCCCTGAGTGATATTATTTGAATTCGCTCCTTTGGCATTCCGAGCTTGTCAGCAAGCGCATCACGTGCCCCCTGGCGTGTTATGAATCCATTCCCTCCCCTGAAAACACATTTGATCTCCTTTCGGGAAAGTAGTAAGTTCTCCCTTTCAGAGACAATTGTCAAATTAGAAACCATGAAGGAAACCTCGAACAAAACAAACGATTGGTTAAGAAATGCTGAACAGAGATGATAGTAGACAATATTTAACGGTTTACGGTTACAAGTTTACTTGCCTTTCAAGCTGAGAAATAGGGGCACTTTTGTTCCAAGCCCATCGAGTACTTCCGAGATAATTTATTGCAAAGGAGAGCAAAATCGCCATAAGTGAGCTCCAGATATACCATATTCCAAGAGTTTCAAGAAGGGTGAATGCAATCATATTTGTAGCAAAACTTCCCATGCTTACGATGTTGTATTTCGCGAGTCTTAGCGGCCAGCCATTTCTCGCACCATCCTTGGTTAAAGAGGCAAGCCTGCTCCTGAACGTGAACCTGTCATTCCAGAAAAAGTTGTTTAATATGCTACACTCCACCGCTATGCCATTTGCTATAAGGTAACTCGAGATTGAATGAGAATAAAAGGCGAAAAGAAAGAATTTCAGAAGTGCGAGGATTCCGAGGTTGACTACGACTCCAGTTGCTCCAATCGTCATGAATTTGATTAGAACTGAGTTTCGACGCAATATTTCAGAAGGAGAAAAGATGAGATCCCAAAAGGAAAGAAAGGGCGAGTATCCATGCTTCAACGCATCTTTCTTGCTTGGTATATTTCCAGAGTCAAGCAAGTACTTCGCATACCTCCTGCTTAGAAGCATCCATCCTTTGCCCGAAGCGAAATCAACACGTGTGAAATTCGTTCTTCCGATTTTTTCAATACTCGATCTGTTGCAGTCAGGAGAAAGCAAGATGAAGAGATCTGTTTCATTTGAAATGTGTAAGGCCTTCTCGATCCCCTTTCTCGTCACCTCCCATCGATTTAGCGTGCTTCCAACAAAGACAACATGAATCTTCTTCTCCCATTGCTTTGGGATCCAAGGAAGCTGAGAATTTTCAGAGACAAGTATCACCTGCCTTTCTGACAATTTTTGTATCATTCTTAGAAGGAAATCGTCCGATCGATTATGGCTGGGAAGACCATACAGAATTGCAGTAAAGCTTGCACGTGAAAATTTTTGATTTCGGTCATAAGCTTCCTGCATCGGAGTATTTCTAGAGACCTCTTCGACGTTGCAAGCTTTAAAGCTCTTTAGTCGCAGTTTTATGGCGAAATTGAAAGGAATTCTTCTAGCTATGAATCTTCCAAACACTTGATCGCATGTCTCAAGTGTCCCCTCCATTTATTCAACGAGTTAAACGCATGAAAGGCATATCCGGCATCTTAAATCTCAACACCAATCCTTCGAAGTATTGATTTGCTTTTCTCTGCTAGTTCATTCTCAAGTCGGACTAACACCATTCCCAAATTCGGTTGACCGTAAAAAACGAAAGTTCCAGGCGGGAAGATGGCAAAGACGGGGAGGGCCAAAAGATCTTCTTCTCCTTCAATTTCAATTCGAATCGAAAGTAAGGAAGAACTTTCGAGCAAGATTTTTAGAGAATCTTTGAGAGCGCTCAGACTTTCGCTTGAGATGAAGCCGGCCGGATTAGCAACCTTCAATATGCGACGATATGAGTTTTCCCACAATCTCTTCGTTTGGAATGGTTTCCTTTGTTCATAACCGTCGACGATCTCGAGATCTGATTTGAAACCAAATATTTGAATGCGCTCGGTCGTTCTGTCCCCCACCGAGACTTTGAGCGATGAATTATCTGCGAAGGCAGATGAGAGAAGGACTTCCCGTGACAACTCACTGTCAAGTACCAACTTGCCAAATGGCTTTTTGAGTTCATCCTTGATTTCTTCGGGGACTTTGTAGAGCAATGAAGATTTGCCATCCTCTATTTACTGTCTTTCAAGAACTCTTCAAAGGTTCAGCGAAAAGAAAAGGATGAAGAAGATGTTTGGGGGACTTGCGCAAAAATGCAAAGATTGTAAACAGGGAAGAAGAGAGACTTCTTAATTTCGGGTTTTGTGGTCAGCTGACTTTAAGGGCGTATCGCCCTGGTTTTGAAATTCCAAGTGTTTTCGAAATAGTTGACTTGTCAGGTTGAACTACAACAATCAGTCCTGCCCAATCAGGAGTCAACTCGGTACTGTGACAATTAGGGCAGATTCTTCCTGTGGTCAGAGTTTTGCACTTGCGGCAAGCAAACTCCTTTACCATTTTATTTATCTCCTTATCCTTTATCACAAAGACAATACATAGCTGAGTCCCTGCTAGCTTTGTTGCTTCTTTGCTTGTGAGGGTGATTTCTTTTCCGATTTTTCGGTTCTTCCAGTCGTAGTCCCTTCAGTGCTGCCCGAACCTCCGCTCCCCTTCTTCCCAGAGACTCCCCTTCTTGCCTTCTCAATATCTTCCTGTATCCATTCAAGTGCTCCTAGGAACGGCTGCCTGCAAGTGACACCAATCTTCCCTAAAGCAGCTCCTCGAGGCAAGCTCACTGCAGTAATCCTGACCCTGACTTTGCTTCCCACCTTTAAAGTTCGCTTTGTCTGACTTGCGAGAATGACTCCTTGCTTTACATCGCTGGTTAGATAGTCGTCAATGATTTGGGAAAGGTGGAGAAGGGCGTCAGTTGGACCAATTCGGACAAAAGCTCCAAAATCAGTAATTTCAACAATCTCCCCTTCTACTATTTCTTGGACTTTCGGAAAGAATGTAAGGACATCAAAAACCACTTTGTGGTAGGTTGCCCCGTCTCCAGGAATTATTTTTCCAGTCAGATCGACATCTACATTGGTTATGAGGATAATGTACCCAAGCTCGGGGTTGATGGTGCTCTCATATTTCCCCTTCAGTATTTCCCTCGCTACTTCGTCTAGCTTGGCCCCAAACCTAGCAGGAGGAACTCTTATGACATCTTCTAGTTGAGAAATTTGAAACATTGATGCAGAAGAAACCCGCTGTTGTTCAAGTTTCGTCATATTTGCAGTTAAATACGTTGTCCCTCCTCTTTCCGCAATCGCAAAAAAGCACGTCCTTGTCTGATAGTAAGATAGGACAACCCCTGACTTTCGCATTCTGAAAGAATAGATGCATCAAGCGTTGCAACGATTCTCGTTGAGGGATTTTCTTTCGCAAAATCCAAAAGCGCTCGATCTACGAATCCTTCGCATTCTTTATTCCCTTGTTGTCTTCTTGTCCTGCCCTTATGGAGCGCTTGTTTTGGAATGATGTGTATTCTTTGTGTATTTGATTCGAGGAAATCTAGAGCACGTCTTGCGCGTGAAGCAGTCTTTCGCCTTTCATTCTTGAGGAGACCTTTCAACTCGTCGATGACGTAGCTAAGAGTAGCTAGATTGCTTCGCTCAAGTATTGCCCTGTCAAATTTTGGGAGCGGGTCATTCGTAATCTTGATCAGGAAGTCGGTGTCGAGAACAATCAATAGCATCGCAAAGATTTCGCAGGTGCCAAATCAACTTTTGATTATTTGATCGTGCCTGCGCCGATCAGTCGCCATCTGTCGCCTATCCTTCTGCTGATTGCCACTCTACTTCCTTTGCTTGCACATATCGGTTTACGAAGCTTGCAATCTACGGTCGAGTCTCTTGAAGAGCTGACGTTCCCAACGGTGACACCCGTTCCAACATTGAGCCTCAAAATTTCCCCAGTTCTTATCTTGTCAACTCTCACAAGTTCTTGAGTCCCAACTGCGGTTTCAAACAAATTCACATCCATGCTGATCGAATCGAAAACAGGAGGAAGAGCCCCCGGCTTACCAATTACCGAACCAACGAGGGAATCACTTCTTGTGTAGAAGGGATCGAGGTATGTACCCACTGCAATTAGACCCCTCGGGTGGACAGATTTTGTTCGCCCGGCGGAAGTCATGAGTGAGGCAATCTTCGTGACAATGGGTTCAGCCCTAGTCTGCCCTTCTTCTATTATCCCTGGTTTCAATTCTATTTCATCTCCTTCTTCCAGTCTGCCTTGCAATAACGTCCCGCCAAGGACACCACCTGTGAGCATTGATGGTGAGAGCCCAGGGTGGTTCACATCGAAAGATCTGAGGACATACATTATGGGCTCAGCATCTTCGCGCTTCGGCGGGCTGGGGATGTTTTGCTCCAGCGCCTCAATCAAAGCATCAATGTTGAGCTTGTGTTGGCCTGAAACAGGAATTATTGGTGCGTCGGCAGCGACACTTCCAGCGATAAATTCTCTTATTGCTTCATAGTTTTGTCTTGCCTGAGCATTCGAAACCAGATCAACCTTGTTCTGAACCACAACTATGTGTTTCATGCCGAGCATCTGCAAGGCAAGAAGATGCTCCCTAGTTTGAGGTTGTGGAACCTTTTCATTGGCTGCAATCACGAGAACTGAGCCGTCCATGACCGCGGCGCCAGAAAGCATATTTGCCATCAGGCTCTCATGGCCGGGGCAGTCTACAAAGCTAACAACACGCAGAAGTTCGGCCTCACTACCGCTACAATTCTCACAGTCGGGACTCGTCGTATAGCAAGTAGGAGGAGGGCATCCCTTGCATTTGTAAAATGCTGCATCTGCATACCCAACCTTGATCGTGATCCCACGTCTCAACTCTTCGCTGTGGGCACTGGTCCATATTCCTGTGATCGCTTGCACGATCGTCGTCTTTCCGTGATCTACGTGTCCTGAGGTTCCAATGTTAACCTCAGGTTGCCTTGGAATCGCCCGCTGCTGTTTCCTTTCCTCCTTTCCGATCTCGGTGGATTGCTGCTCCAGCACTACCTTTGACATTGCCGCTATAGATTTTCCTCTTTCTTCCCTTTCTGATTTAAGTACTTCTTGGACTCAATAAGTGGATTTTCTTCCATCGCTTTCAAGAAGGAGCGATCTATGTATTAATCATTGGAAGAATACGAAGATAATCGTGATCGCTCTGTCTTTTCCGAGTCCAATCTCACCATGAAGCTCAACGAGCTGCTAACGAACGAAAAAAGTTCACGAGGTAAGAACACAGTTCACTTGGAAAATATCTTCGGTTATGGTGTTACCCCTAACGAGTTTTCTTTTCTTTGTTCCTTCACTAGCCCCCTTTCGGAAGCCAACCCCTCTAGTTAGAAGAACGTACTTCTTCACCCCTCCAGAAACATCACGCCTCATAGGAAATCCGGCCTTGTCAGACCCTCCTGTAATTCTTACCTTCCCTGGAAGTCCCAAAGATGAGCCGTCTATTTCATCGCCGATTCGCAATCCAATAAGCGCTTGAGCTTGATCCTCTTTCAGCTCAATTGATTGGGATTTCCTTGTCTTCGGGTCAGCTACTACCACTTTAAAGGAAGCCATCCTAAATTCTTGCCACCTAAAGCCTTGACAACCTTCCAAACCCTTCTTTTTTACTAATAAGCTTGACCACGGAGTGTGAACTCAGTAAGCAAAGAAGGGAACACTCTTCCTTCGAACTTTGATAATCTCGTTAAGAAGTTCCTTTTCTTCATCCCCAAGTATTTTTGAATACTTCTCGTTCAGTGACTTGATTTCGTCTTC
>CADDZS010000064.1 GCA_902812485.1 archaeon | reverse complement strand
GGTGGAAAAATGATTTGCCTTGCCCCCCAGACCTTACTATTATCATATCGTATCAAATCGGGGTTCAGTCCCTTATCAAGCGCGATGTGATATGCAAGCAGCTGTAGAGGTACGATGTAAGTAAGAGGACTGAGCTCCTCGCTCAACTCCTTCATCTCGATTGAAACGCCCGCAAGCTCCTCAACATGCTTGTCATCGGTTATCGCAAGCGTTTTCACACCAAGTTCCCTGCAAACTTGCAGGAGGTCAAGATATCTTTGATGAGCTGGTCCCTTTGGAGCTATCATAACTACCAGAGCGTCGCTGTCTAGAGAAACCCAGGGGCCGTGAAGAAACTGTTCAAGCTCCATTCCCTCAGCGCAAGCATAACTTGTTTCTTTGATTTTGAGAGCCGCCTCCAGGGCAGTTGCGATGTTTGGGCCCGCCCCGACGAAGAAATATCTTTTGATTTCTTGTTTTTCCCCATCATCTTCCAAGTTGTTGAGCTTGCGAACAAAATCCGAGATTTCTTTCTCTGACTTTAGAGCATCTCCCACAGCCCTTGGCACGTCGTTTAGTTGATCAAGTAAGCCCTCTGCCACTTTGTTTGAAGCTTCGTTTGCAATAAAGTCGAGCGAAAGATACATCGAAGCTAAAACAGATGCAGTGTACGATTTGGTGTGAGCTCTCGACTTCTCTTCTCCATTGCCTACCATGAGAACCCTATCTGCAATTTCGAAAATCTTAGAGCCGCGAGTTCCAGTGAGTCCAAGCGTCGCGGCCCCGCTCTCCTTGGCAACTCTCATGGCATCAAGTGTGGTCTTCGTGTTTCCGGTGTGGGAAAAGCCCACAACGATGGTCTTTGTGTTAAGCCTTCTAAAATAATGGGTGAGCTCAAAGCTCTCAACGGACACGGCACTTGTTTTCTGAAAGATTGCATAAAGGAGATATGAAGATGCAAGCGCGGCATGATAGCTCGTCCCGCAACCGGTGAGGACAAACTGGTTCATCCCAGCATAATAACTTCTGATATCAGGAGCTTCTGCCTTGCATGTCAGAAGCGTGGACTGGAGGCAACTCGGCTGATCGAGGATCATGTCATGTGTAAAGTAGGGATGACCGGTCCTAGCTTCTCCGGGTTTGGATGGTCCAGTTTTCTCCAAATAAGGGACCTTCTCCTTGTTCCTCTTGGACTAATTGTCTTAACCTAATCGATTGAAAAATATTCCTCACTCGTTTTCTCGCGCATTTCGGAAGTTGCTTCCCAAAGTAGAAATCAGTTTCGACGATATTCACGACGGGGAAGACTTATTTCGGGGCGAAGGAACCAAGATCAAGATGTACTGAAATTAGAAGCCGCGGAGACTTGCCCTCGCAGTTAGAAAAATTGAGTTAGAATGCGAATTGCCTAGGAAGAAATTCAATCGGGAGCAAGCAAACAGGATATGGAAGAGCTACACCGAGAATCTCATAAATTCAATTTCTGAAGCCGAATCCGAAGGCCTTGAACGAGGATACTCATCATATCAGATTGAACTTCTATGGCAGGAGAAGGTGAAGCAGAAGACTCAAAAGATTTTCGAGAGAAATGAAGTCAATAAAGACTTGAAAGGACAGGAAGAAAACACGAAGACAAGCTGAAGAAGAAGAGGAAGAAAAGGAACAAAGTCTTGAATGGGGGGACTTTCCCAGACTCTGGGTCGTTCTTCTTATCTGCTTCTTTACTCCCCATCGCCTCAACTCCTGCGCGCTGAAAGACTTCTGAGTTCAGACCTTTGCTCTAAAAGATTCCAAGGTATCTGGGAGTAGACGTCTTCGAATATGAGTTCGTCCGCAGGCAGCGGCGGTGTGTGTTCTTGATGCTCAATGCTGAGCGAAATTATCTTTTCGATTCTTTCCGTTTCCTCCTTTTCAAGGCGATCGTTCCAAAGGCCGCGTTTCTCGAGCTCTGATCTGAGAAGCTTCAAAGGATCGTGCTCAATCCATTCTTCTTTTTCCTTTTCCGATCTGTATCTTCTCGGGTCGTCCGCAGTCGAATGCGGTCCAAGACGATAGGTAAGTGTCTCAATGAAAGTGGGCCCGTCTCCTGCCCTTGCCTTCTCAAGGGCTCTCCTCGTCTCCTGATAGACTGAGATTGAGTCATTCCCATCAATGCGTAACCCTGTGAAACCATAAGCGCCCGCCTTCACTGCTAAGGTTTCCGAAGCTGTTTGCTTTTTCACAGGTACTGAAATTGCCCAACCGTTGTTCCTGCAGAGAAAGACTATCGGTGCTCTGAAAACGCCAGCGAAATTCATGGCTGAATGAAAGTCTGCGGAACTTGTGCCACCGTCCCCCAAGTATGCAAGAACTGCAATCTTTGCCCCCTTTGTCTTCGCTGCAATTGCGACGCCAACGGCTACTGGAAGATAGGCTCCGATCGGAGCTGCCGTTGGAACGGTGTTGAGCGCTTTGCTACCCCAGCTGTTCGACATCTGGCGACCCTTAAGAAGATCGTTCGAGTTCCCAAAGAGCTGGGCAAGAACGAGGTCAACGGACAAGCCTCTCGCGAGGTGCGAACCAAGCTCTCTGTAGGAAGTGAACATCCAGTCTTCAGGCTTGAGTGCGAGAGCGCTTGCAACCATCGCTGCTTCTTCTCCTGAACAGGGTACGTAGGGCCCTATCCTGCCCTGTCTCTGGATGCTGAGAATTTTGGAGTCAAGGATTCTTGTAAGTAGCATCAATTGGTACATGCGAATGAGTTCAAGATCCTTAACGGTTGTCTCTGTTTCCTGCTCAAGATCCGCAGGTTTTGCAATGGTGTCCCTATAAGCCAATGAGAATAAAGAGCCGTCCTACCGATACTATGCCTTTAAGGCTTTGATTAAATCAAGTTCTTAAGTGAAACTGCTCATAAACAAGAGAACGAACAAGAGAGAGAAATGGGACAAAAAGAGGTTTTTCCCAATTTTTTGAAATGCTGTGGTAAGAACTCATCAGTCCCTCACTAGTTGAATACTGAGGAGAAGAATTTCATAAATTGACCGAAGATGTGCCAAAGGTGAGCTCAGAGAAAAGAAAGCCGAACCAACTGATCAAAGAGAAGAGCCCCTACCTTCTTCAACATGCCTACAATCCAGTCGACTGGTGGCCTTGGGGAGAAGAAGCTCTTTCTCGAGCGAGAAGAGAAAACAAACCAATCTTTCTCAGCATAGGTTACTCCGCTTGCCACTGGTGTCATGTAATGGAAAGAGAATCCTTCGAAGATGAAGAAATCGCAAAACTCCTGAATGAGAACTTTGTTTGCATCAAGGTTGATCGAGAGGAAAGGCCTGACTTGGACGAGATTTACATGAAATCTGTCATCGCAATGACAGGCTCTGGAGGCTGGCCATTGAACGTGTTCCTAACACCAAAGCTCGAGCCCTTCTTCGGCGGAACTTACTTCCCCCCAGTTAGTAGGGATGGAATGTTAGGGTTTTCCTCGATACTCAAGAGCGTAATCAAAGCTTGGAGGTCGGATAGGCAAAACATAGTAAAGTCTGCCTCAAAGATGCGCGAGGCACTCACCCAGATGTACGAGATTGAAAGTACCTCGATGAAGAGAGGAGGGCAACAGGGAGAACTTGAATTTGACACGGGGATCTTGGATGAAACCTTCGTAGCTCTTTCCTCGATTTACGATGAACAGCATGGCGGCTTTGGAGGTGCCCCAAAGTTTCCCTCCCCTTCCAACCTATTCTTCCTGCTAAGATATTACAATAGGACAGGGCACAAGTTCGCTCTGAGTATGGCAGTTAAAACGCTCGAGAAGATGGCAAGGGGAGGAATATACGATCAAATCGGAGGAGGATTTCACAGGTATTCAACGGATAGATTTTGGATCGTCCCCCACTTTGAGAAAATGCTCTATGACAACGCTCTTCTTTCGATCGCTTATACCGAAGCATATCTTGTTACGGGAAATCCTCTCTTCCGGCGGGTAGTGATGGAGACCCTTGAGTGGGTCATCCGAGAAATGACACTACATCAAAGGGATAAGGAGGGAAAACTCACAGCAGGTGGGTTCTTCTCTTCTCAGGATGCTGACTCTCCGAACGGAGATGAGGGAGCATTCTATGTCTGGGATAAACAGGAAATCTTGGATGCGCTCAAAAATTCCTCAGATTATGAGCTCTTGGCTCAAATTGCACTGTCTTATTTTTCTGTGACGGAAGAGGGTAATTTCGAAAGAAGGAAAACAGTTCTCACTGCGGAGAAGGAGCCTAGTTTCATAGCAATGCAAATCGGACTCGAGACAAAGAGAGTTGAAGAAATTCTAACTCAAGTAAAGAGCCTACTCTTTGCTGCAAGATCGAAGAGAGATAAGCCCCAAATTGATGACAAGATCATCACATCTTGGAATGGGCTCATGATCTCGGCCATGAGCAAAGCCTATTCGGCCTTTGGTGACGATCGGTTTTTGAAGGCTGCAATCGACTCTGCTTATTTCGTTCTTTCGAATTTGGTGAAATCCGAGTCAGGAGGAAGGCTGACGGTCCTTCGAAGTTACAGAGATGGAGAATCAAGAGGACCTGGAACTCTTGAGGATTATGCATTTCTCGCAAATGGGCTTCTCGATCTCTACGAAGCCTGCTTCGAAAGCAAGTATCTCAAAATCTCAATATCTATTTGCGATGAAATGATCTCCCGTTTCTTCGATTCAAAGAGCGGCGGTTTCTTTCTTGTCGAAGAAGGAGCGAAGGATCTCATAGCAAGGCCAAAGGAGGCGTACGACGGCGCTACTCCTTCTGGAAATTCTGTCGCGTCGCTTGTGCTTTTGAAATTAGGAGAGCTGACTGGACGAGAAGATTTCAAGCTCAAAGCAAAATCGGTTTTCGTTGCATTTTCTTCAAGAATCAGGTCTCAGCCTTACTCCCTTACACATATGTTGCTTGCGTTTGACTTTTACACCAGGCCGAAAAGGGAGATAGTGATCTCCGGAAACTTGAAGGAGGATAACATGAGGGAAATGCTGGATCTCCTAAGAAAGGAGTTTCTCCCGAATTCAGTCCTGGCACTGGCGGAAAAGGAAACTGAAGATCTTGCCCTTCCAATTGTGAAGGGGAGGCTTCCTCTGAGAGACGGTGAATCCAAAATATATGTGTGCACGAACAACACGTGCAAATTGCCTGCGGCAAACAGGGATGATCTTCTGAAGGCTCTCAGAAGTTAACTCGATAAAGATTCCATTGACCACCCGGCCGAATTTGATTTCTCGTTTTTACTTAGAACACCAAAGACATTCTGTCAATCTCTTTATCGAAGACTGACTAGCGATCCCATCCACTACTATTTTATATGGAAAATAGCCTCTTCCGTTATAAGCAGAATCCCAGCCTTTCTCGTCAATAAAATTGAGCTCCCAGTGAGATCCTCGCTACCTTCCTCGCTATAAGGTGTCGCAAAAGCAATGAACGATAGCAAGCGGTCAAAGAAGGAAATGCAAGCTGCGAAATATGCAGGATCTGCAACTGCTCTTTCTGATCAGGAAGGAAGAGGTGGAGAGGAAGAAGCGGCCCGAGCTCTTGGAGGAACAAAGACTGCAGTTCAAGCACAATCCGTGAGAGTGAAGCTCAGTTCTGGAATAATGGACGAGCTCATGGACAAGGCATATGTGAGCGTTTACGATCCATTCCGGGAGCTAATAGCTAACAGCTACGATGCAAATGCCTACAAGGTGCGCATAGAAATCGAGGATGAGCATTCTTGCTATGTTGATGACGATGGTTACGGAATTAGTGATTTCAACTCTTTTCTCACAAAGGGGATGACAGAGAAGAGAGAAAGCAGGAAAGGTACTTCCGAATCCGGAAGACTCTTGATCGGTGAGAAGGGACTTGGTTTCCTATCTGTCTTCAAGATTGCAAAGGAAGTGGATGTTTATTCAAGGCCTGGTCCACAGACTTGGCACGTACACTTGACGGACGATCTTATTCGCAGATCGATAGACAGCGGAGAACCTATTCCAGTAGAAGACGCTGGCGATTTTCTCACATACGGAACAAGAGTTTACTTGAGAAAACTCAAGAAGTCGTTCAGCGTAGCTAAACTTTACGAGTACGTCTGTGTAGCTTTTGCTCCGCTGCTTAGTTGGCAGTTCAGGATATTGGTCAATGGAAACGAGGCGGTCGCTCCCGAGCTTCCTCCTGGAATCATTCACGAAAGAAGTGGAGAAGGTTACCAGATTACTCTTGTCGATCCTTACAGAGTCGAGGACAGAAAACCAGTTAGGTTCTACAACCGAGGAGTCTTGGTGAAAAGAGAGGTCATCGCCAAAAGGCCCACCTTGACGGGGTATGTCAACACAGATCTTACTCTTGTGACTGGAAGGGGAGCATATGTCGAAGACGATCAGTATCACAAATTCAAGAAGGCGCTCGACGCCTTGGTCGATGACATCCCCGACACGCCTCACTATTCAAATGTTCTAGTTCAGAAATCACTCAACAAGCTTGCAAGAGTACTCGAAAAAGCGCTTTCGACGATTGACATTCCACTTCCTGCGGAATACAAGATAGTTAACGAACAGCAGCTTGCAAATGCCTCCCAATTTCAGGTTGAGCTTCCTAGAAAGACAAAGGAGAAAATTAAACAAATAAAAATCATTACCGGGACTCCAAGGCTTCCAAGAGAGATCAGAGCAGCGAAGACCACCTTTGGAACGATAAAGGAAGCTCAGCTCAGCCCCTCAGATCTGCCTGTGATGACAACTCAGGACTCTATAATATTGAATCTCTCCCATCCGCACCTCTCTCAGCTAGCCACCATTCCAGGAATGTATCGTGATCTCACTTTGATGACATTTGTCGCGGAAGGATTTGTTGACCTGCTTGGAACGAAGAATAAGGAAGAGTACAAGGAAATGACCGATAAAGTGATCAGGGAGATGCTGAAACTTTACGGTCAAGAAAAGCCCGAGTAGGATACGTTCAAGCATTATTCCTTTTCGTTTTTCAAGTCGTCCTGCTACTGTTTGCTTCATCATCTCTGAGAGGTTCATCTTGAAGAGGACAGCTTTAGGCATCTTCTTTTCGAAAGAGCAAAAGGCCTCTGTGAGTTAGAGAGGGAGGGTAATAAGGAGAACAAGAGCAAACTGACGGGATCCCTCTCTCCCCTATCTCTTGATTTTGCTTGCTCGCTCCATATTTCTAAGCTCTCTTTCTTTCATGATCGGGCCGACGCTTTCGAGCCACTCCTCTCCGTGCTCTATCTTCCATTTCTCAAGGAATTTTTGCATCTTCTCATCATCTCCAACTTCACCTTCCTTGAATTTGTAGCTGAATGGACAGTTGAACATAACCAGAAGAATCTTGTTTCCTTCGCTATCCGTTGCGTCAACCCGTCCATCTTCTTGAGCATTGCAAAAAGGACAGTATAGAACCAATTCAGAGGCCAGTTTCTAAATTGAAAAACGAATTACTTCAAAAATATTCCCGAAGACACTCCTAGCAGTGAAAGAAAAGCGCTTCGGATCACTAAAAAGAAAACGTAATCGATTGCAAACTAGAGGGAAAAAAGATAAACACTTGGATCCTTTTGAAAAGAAAAATGCAATGGAATCCAAGCCAAGACGCATGCAAGAAGAAGAAGAAGGAGTAGGAGAGAAAGGAAGAGAAAAGCGACCTAACGACAAGATACACTACACTGTCTCGATGAGCAAGCCACAAACGCATTATTTTGAAGTAGAGATCTTCGTTCCTTCTTCCAAAACCATTGCAAACGATTTTCTTCGATTCATCATGCCTGTTTGGACTCCAGGTTCGTATGTTGTGAGAGAATTTTCAAAGAATGTGCTAGATTTCTCTGCAAAGGAATCTAATGACAAGATTCTCAAAACTGAGAAGGAATCGAAAAACATCTGGAGGGTTCACCTCGAGAGAAGAGGTGTTGACGTTTTTACAAGATACAAGGTATACGCTCACGAGTTCACTGTGGATACAAGCTTTCTAGACACTGAGCACGGCGTGATAAATGGAGCGAGTGTCTTCATGTACGTCGATGGCCATCAGAATGAAGAGTTGACACTAAGCGTCGTCCCTTATCCTGAATGGAAGGTCATATCAAGCGGGCTCGATAGGCCTCAGCAAACCAATGGCGAATCAGGCGGAAGAATCGACTTTTTCGTTCCAAATTTCGACATTCTTGTCGATTCTCCAATAGAGATTGGCAACCAGATGGTCCACTATTTCGAAGTAAACGGAGTGAAGCATGAGGTTTCGATCTTTGGTATCGGGCCGATGGAGACCGAAACTTTCCTTTCTGACCTAAAGAAGATAGTCGAGAACACATGGCCCATCTGCGGAGAGATTCCCTACTCAAGGTATGTGTTCATTGTGGACTTCGCGGGGGGAGCAACTGGCGGAGGCCTCGAACATCTCAACAGCACTCATTGCATAGCCCCCAGGCTGAGAATGCGGCCCATCGAAGAGTACAGGCAGCTTCTCGGACTCTTCAGCCACGAGTTTTTCCATGCGTGGAATGTGAAGAGAATGAGGCCAAATGGCCTCGGCCCATTCAACTACATTCAGGAAACGTTCACGAAATCGCTCTGGATCGCGGAAGGAGTTACGAGCTACTATGACGATCTTATCTTGAGAAGGGCGGGAATAGTTTCGGTCGGAGAGTATTTTGATCTCTTCTCTACTAATGCCAATCTCATGCTCTCTCTTCCCGGATGGAAGTGGGAGAGTGCTGAGGAGGCAAGCTTCGATACTTGGATCAAATTCTACAGGCCTGATGAAAACACTCCCAATGTCTCAAGTTCTTACTACGTTCAGGGAGCAGTGATCGGTTGGATGATCGACATGGAAATAAGAAGAAACTCGAATGGACAACGAACCTTCGACGATGTTATGAAGAAGGTGTACCGCGACACCTACAAGAGAGAGAACCGCGGCTACACTGACGAAGAGTTCGAGAGGGTATGTAACGAGGTTGCAGGTACGAACCTCTCCGAGGAAATATTCGAAAGGAGGGTAAGAGGAAGGGAAAGGGTTGATTTCGACAAGTACCTCTCGTATGCGGGCTTGAAACTCGGTCCCAAGAACAAGCAAGAGAGCAAGAAGGAGGACGAGCGTCAACCGGGTTTCCTTGGAGTGAAACTCAAGACAGATTTCGGAAAGACACTGATATCATCACGACTCTTTGACACACCTGCCGAAGCTTCTGGCCTCGAGGTGGGGGATGAGATAATCGGGGTCGATGGTTTGCGACTCGACCAGCAGGGGCTCTCTTTCTATATAGCAAACAGGAATCCAGATTCCAAGGCAAGAATAACAGTTGCAAGGAATGGACTGCTTGAAGATGTTGAAGTCACCATTGGGAAGAAGCCCGACTTTGAGTACAGAGTTTACAAGCTCGACAAGGCATCGGAAGATCAGAAGAATCTCTTTTCAAACTGGATGCTTGCAAAATGGGAAGAGGAGATCAAATACCCAGAGTACACGCCCTTTCCGTATAGAAGGCAGTACTTTGATTACATCTAAAGGAAGGCACTCTCTTTCCCGCCAAGTATAGCTTTGTAGCCCCACTCGGAATGTATTAAGAGACAACTTGGATGGAGAACAAAAAGAGAAGAAGAAGGATGGATGAAGGAAAATAAATTGAGCGGCTCAGTTCCCCGAGTAAAGGGTGAGAATAGAAATAGGGAGCCTTCGGCTAGATCGAGAAGTTTGGGGCTCTCTGGCATCAGGCAGATATTCGAGAGGGCTCAGTCCCTTCCAGACGTGATCAGACTGGAGTTCGGAGAACCCGATTTCGACACGCCCGAGAACATCAAGCAGGCTGCTGTGAAAGCGATCGAGCGTGGTTACACAAAGTACTCTTCGAGCTCTGGGATCCCAGAGCTTAGGAGGGCTATATCCGAGAAGCTAGAAAGAGAAAACAAGATCTACTACGACCCGAAGAGCGAAATAGTAGTAACGACGGGTGCAACTGCTGCAATCTACAACGCCCTTCTTGCGACTCTTGATCCGGGTGACGAAGTTTTGATCCCAGATCCCGGCTGGGCTACGTATGTGCACGCAGTTAAACTCTCTGGCGCAATTCCAGTTCCCTATAGACTCCGAAAGGAGACTGGTTTCTCCTTCGAAAGGGAGGAGGTTCAACGAACGATCACAGGCAAGACTCGTGCCATCCTGATCAACTCGCCTAGCAATCCCACAGGATCCGTGTTTTCTAAGGACAACATCCAGAGCATTGCTGAGTTTGCCGAGGAAAACGACTTGTTTGTCATATCTGACGAGGTTTACGAAAAATTCGTCTATGGAAACGGTGATGGCACTGCGAATTTTTCTCCTGCACATACCGGGCAAGATGCGCACATGAGCATAGCGTCGCTTCCAAGAATGAAGGAGCGAACCGTGACGATAAACTCGTTTTCTAAGACATATGCGATGACTGGCTGGCGGATAGGGTACGCTGCAGCCGAGAAGGGAATAGGCGAAGCAATCTCAAGGATCAACGCTGCGGCAAATTCATGCATCTCGACAATTTGCCAGTATGCTGCTCTTGAAGCTTTAACTGGTCCCCAGGAATCTGTAACTAATATGATCTCAGAGTTCAAAAGGAGAAGAGACTTGCTGGTTCGACTGCTAAATGAAATAGACGGTTTCGAGTGCTTCCTTCCTAGAGGTGCTTTCTATGCATTTCCCGACGTGAGAGCCACTGGGATGAACTCACAAGAGCTTGCAATGTTCATACTGAACGAAGCACATGTTGCTCTGATACCTGGTTCGGCTTTCGGATCCGAAGGAGAGGGACACCTGCGGCTTGCGTATGCCAACTCTTACTCCAAAATCGAGCAAGCCGCCGAGAGAATAAAGAAGGCTATGCACTCTAAGCTCTCTTGAATCCCTGAACATTATTCGTTTCACCAAGAGAGGAAAAGACTGCGAAAGCGCCCGTGTCTTCCCTTTGAGTCTCAATCAGCCTTTCCTTATCATTTCCTCAAGCTCCAAGATTAGCTCCTTGTTTCCTGTGTAGAAGGGACTCGTGTCCTTGAGAGATCTGGGTTCGATTTCGAGGATTGAGTTACTTCCATCACTTGATCTCCCTCCGGCCGCCTCGGTTATGAGGGAGATCGGAGCGGTCTCGTACAGGATCCTGAGCTTGCCCATCGGTCTGTCTCGGGTCGCAGGATAGGAAAACACTCCACCTCTTTTCAAGATCTGATTATAATCTCCAATGAAAGTGCCGCCGTATCGGAGCTTCATCTGCCTTTCTTCGAGGAGTTGAACAAATCTCGAAACCGGTGGAATCCATTCGGTTCTATTTGCTCCGAATCCGTAAACCTCGGGCCTCTCAGGGAGCTTTAGGCACTTGTAAGCTAGAAGAAAACGGCCGGAATTTGGGCCTTCTCTTGCTTCGACGTACTGGTCAACTCTTGAACCATCTGTAAAAGTAATAGAAAGAGTCGGCCCATAAGTTACAAAGGCCGAGGCGACTTGGTTCTTCCCCCTCTGTGGGAGATCTCCTCGCCATATCCCAAATATGCTTCCAAGCGGATTATTCGTCGTAATATTCGAAGAACCATCAAGCGGATCCATCGCTACAGAGAGAAGATGAGGAGGAGACGACGAGTAAGAAACCGCGGAGGAGGGAGAAGGAGAGGAGGATGATGATGAACCGCGTTCCTTCCGAGTTTCAACTGAGAGCAGTGGTTTGCCAAGCTCCTCGGAAGCCACCTGGCCCACAACCCCTGTTGAAAGTAAGCTCTTTGAAAAGAGATCGTTTGCATAAACGTCAAGCTCGGCTTGTTTCTCTCCAAAGGGGTTCATCCTTTCGGTGAGCCCGACTCTGAAAGAAAGCTGCTTCGAGATCACCTGAGCAGTCTTTGCTATGGCAAGGATGACAGAGGAGACGTCCTCTCCTAACCACTCAAGCTGGTCTTCTCCTAGAATCGTCCCTTCTTCTGGTTCTGAGAGTTCGTTCATGTTTCTCTCGTCTTGAGCTCCCCTTCTTTTATTGCCCCCGATCCGTTATATCAATCACAAATGGATCGTTCACAGTTAAATATCAATTCCTCCGCAAGGAATAGAAGCAATCGGATGGGACAGGTCTTGCCCTCAAGAAAATCTCAGAGCAATAAGAAACTGACGAAGGGGAGAAAAAACGCTGCCTCGCGGATGGCGCCTTTCTTGACAAATGGCAAGAGCATGTTTCTCGCCTATGACCAAGGTCTCGAACACGGCCCTTCAGTAGATTTCAACGATAAGAATGTCGACCCCTCATACATCATGGATATAGCCGCAAAAGGCGGATTCAACGGAATCGTCTTTCAGAAGGGAGTCGCCGAGAAATACTACGACGGTAGGGTTCCGCTTATTCTGAAGGTCAACGGAAAGGCCTCAATTGCAAAGGGAGAGCCAATTTCAAGACAGAACTGCTCTGTGGAGTACGCAGTTTCTTTAGGGGCAAAGGCGGTGGGTTACACAATATACCTAGGAAGTGCCTATGAGCATGAAATGCTAGCTGAGTTTGGAAGGATCCAAGAAAAAGCGAGGGAAAACGGAATAGCAGCTATAGCTTGGGTCTATCCCAGAGGCCAAGCCGTTGCAAACGATACTTCAAGGGAAATAGTCTCGTATGCCTCAAGAGCTGGGCTAGAGCTTGGGGCCGACGCAGTCAAAATAAAGTACACTGGAGATCCTCAATCCTTTTCCTGGGCGGTCAGATCTGCTGGGAGAGCTCTCGTCTACATGTCTGGTGGGCCCAAAGCACCAACCGATAGGGACTTTTTGATACAGGTGAGAGGGGCGATGGATGCTGGCGCAACTGGACTGGCTGTTGGCAGGAATGTGTGGCAGCACGAGGATCCCCTTCTCATGGCAAGACAGCTCAGGGACATAATATTCGCGAACAAGCCTGTCGAACTCCTCGTCGAACAATGATAAGGATCCTTGCTGAGAATTTCGCGAGTTCTGATCACTACTTCGTGACAAGAGTGACGACATCCTCGTCCATCAACTTATGTGTTGCCCCCACCTTCTGACCCCCGAATTTGACGCTCTTGCCCCATATCTGAGCGTATCTGAGGTCTTCAGACATCTTTCTGTGAAGCTTGTTGCAGATATCGAGGACCGTCGCACCGTTTCTAACCACGAGAGGCTCCTTAAGATCCGGTTCCCCGCCTCTAGGCCGCATGTAAATCCTGATGAGATCGAGCTTACGGTAGATTTCTTCTTTTAAGAGAGAGATATTGATACCGGCCTCTGCAGAGACGGGAACGAAGCCAAAGGAAAGTTTGAGGGAAAGTTCGTTTGTGAAGCCATGGGTAACGAGATCCACCTTGTTCATAGCAGTAAGTGAGGGAACATAGACTCTATTCCCGAGAAGCGAATCAACAAGCTGTTCATCCGAGATGTCTTCCCTGATGATCACTCTAGCGCTGTTGACGCCATAAACCCTTAGGATGTCCTTGACGAGCTCTTCACTCATTTTCGTAAGCTTGACCTGGGGGCTTATCGTTATCCCTCCAGAGGAAGTCCCTTCGATCGCGATGTTCGGTGGCCTTTCATCCGTTCTTATTCCGATTTTGTAAAGCTCCATCTTCAAGATCTCTCTGGCCTCTGGCTGGAAAACGTCCACCACAAACAGGATCAAGTCAGCTGATCTTGCAACTGACAGAACACGCTTACCAAGCCCCCTTCCAGAAGACGCTCCTTCGATTATGCCCGGGAGATCAAGTATCTGAATGCGCGCTCCTCTGTGTTCCATTATGCCAGGAACCACGTTCAGGGTTGTAAAGTGGTACGCGCCGATCTTTGACTTGGCATTCGTAAGTTTGTTAAGAAGAGTGGATTTTCCTACACTTGGTAGCCCTATAAGAACAACAGTCGCATCTCCAGATTTCCGTATGTCGTAGCCTACGGATGAGCCACCACCTGCCCGCGACTCCGAGGCTTCGAGTTCGCGGCGAAGCTTTGCAAGCTTTGCCTTGAGAAGGCCAATGTGGTGCTCGGTCTTTTTGTTCACCTGAGTCCTATGAAGATCTTCCTCTATCTTCTTGATCTTTTCAGGGATACCCATTTTCTTCTTTTTTCTTCCTCCTTCTTCCGCGTCATTTGTTTTCAGTTGCTAGTGTTCAAGAAAGAGTCGCAAACACGATTCGATTTTTTGCCTGATTCTCTCAAGAGTTGCAGCTTGAATCTTGATTTTAGTTGTTGTCGAGCAGCATAAAGTTAGGAAAGATAATAGACGCTAAACGCATACGCAAGCGATCTCTTTTGAAGCCTTAGCATGGATATTTCCCTTGTGGATTGCCAAAGGCTAAAAAATGAAGAGAAAGAGGAGAAATG